>JAAXHB010000081.1 GCA_012271125.1 Actinomycetota bacterium
GAGTCACTGTCGATGGTTCACAAGAACCTGCCCGATGCCCGCCGTTATCGACTAGTCATCATTGACGAAGCCCACAACCTGCGCAACCCAAAACGTCGTGATCACCAAGCCATCAAGGACTACATCTCCGACAACGACTCCAGAGTGTTGCTGCTAACCGCCACCCCATACAACAAGCAGCTAACCGACCTATCTGCACAGCTCTCCCTGTTCCTCCGCAACGACGAAGACCTTGGCGTGCGACCCGAACTGGCTATCGAGGAAATCGGGCAACTCGACTTTGAGCGCAAATGCCAAGGCTTGACCTCTTCACTGAACGCCTTCATGAAATCCGATTACATCGGGGACTGGCAGGCGCTGATGTCACAGTTCCTAGTTCGCCGCACCCGCAAGTTCGTAGAAGACAACTACGCAGAAACAGATGAAGCCGGCAACAAGTTCATCACCTACGGCACGGACAAGCACTTCTACTTCCCCAAACGAATCCCCAGACCAATCGAACGCGAGCTATCACCTGATGACCCAGCCCACGAAATGGCATCAGATGAAACCCT
Organism: Actinomycetota bacterium; assembly: GCA_012271125.1. Lineage (GTDB taxonomy): Bacteria > Actinomycetota > Acidimicrobiia > Acidimicrobiales > Aldehydirespiratoraceae > JAAXHB01. Next base: position 555 of record JAAXHB010000081.1, read on the forward strand.
TGACGCCATCAAGAATCTGAAACTGCCTCGCTACTGCATCGGAAAATACCTAGACAACGACTTCACCGCCTCAACCCCAGAAGTGGAGGAACTTCTAGACGACCTCCGTCAATCGGTGCGTGGCAACCTCATCGGATTTACCCGCGTCACCATGTTCAAACGCCTGTCGTCATCTGGTCCAGCATTCCTCAAAACGATTCGCCGTCACCGCTTACGCAACCTCGTATCCAAATATGCCCTAGACAACGATCTGACAGTGCCCATTGGTCAAGTTGACAACACCTTGTGGGCAGCAGAAACCGACGAAGACATCGACACCCTCTCAGACGACGTTGACCTCCTAAACGAGATAGACGCTGACGAACTTGACAAGCAGACCGCCGAAAGCGCCTACAACAAACTGCGTCTAATGAACCCGAAAGCTGTTCGCTGGGCACCCTCAGAAATGTTTCGTTCAGAACTAGCCGACGACCTCCTCGAGGACTCTGACACCCTCAGCGACATGCTCGCTCGCTTCGGTGTCTGGAATCCCGACAAAGACGGCAAGATGACAGAGCTGGTCAAACTGCTAACCGAAACTCACCCAAACGACAAGGTTCTTATCTTCACCGAAGCAGCCGATACCGCTGACTATTTACTGGACGAACTTCGAAATCGAGGCATTACACAGGTTGACGCAGTTACGGGCAACCACAAAGAGCCAACCGACCTTGCTCGACAATTTTCGCCTAAGTCAAACAACGCTCACGACATAATCAATCACGCCGAACTTGAGCTTCGGGTTCTCATCTCCACCGACGTGCTATCTGAAGGGCAAAACCTCCAAGATGCTCACATCATTGTCAATTACGACCTGCCTTGGGCAATCGTCAAGCTCATCCAGCGTGCCGGTCGTGTCGACCGCATCGGGCAAGAGTCCGATGAAGTCATCGTGTACACGCTGCTCCCAGCCGACTCCATCGAAGGCGTAATCGAACTGCGCAAGAAGATGAGGGATCGCTTAGATGAGAACGCCCAACTGCTTGGCTCCGACGAAGAGTTTCTAGGCGAAGAAACTGAGCGTCATGTCATCGAAGGCGTATACGACGAATCGTCGTCGCACGGGCTTAGTGCCATTGACGAAGTTGACCCTGTGTCAATGGCTTACGAAATCTGGCGTCACGCAGTCGAGAACCATAAAGATCTCACTGATCGAGTAGAGGCGCTGCCCAATGTCGTCTACTCCACCAAAGCTGCCATATCTAGCGGTGAAGGTCCAGCAGCTGGCGACCCCGCTACTGGTGTTGTTGTCCACACCCAATTAGTGACCGGTGCCGATGCTTTCGCATTTATCGAACCAGACGGCTCAGGTCGCCGTCTCAGCCCTCAAGATGCGCTACGCAAAGCCGAGTGCGAACCTTCAACTCCAGTCGTGCCTCGACTTGAAAACCATCACGAACTAGTCGAAGCCGCTCTGGGAGGCCCATTGAAGGTTCCAGTGGGTCGAGTGAGCGGTGCTCTGATTGGTGTCCGCAAAAAGGTCTGGGATCAACTGCACGACAATATGGACAGGCTTGAAGACAACCTTTTCTTCTCCAAGTCAGACCTATCCAAAGCCCACGACGCAATCAACGACCGACCTCTGCTCGAAGCAGCTACGCACCGGCTTTCTCGTGCCCGACGTGAACGCAGCGTTGATGACCTAGCGCGCCTCGTAGTCGAATTACACAACGAAGACCGTTTATGCGTGCCACCCCCCGACGAAGACGCCGACAACGAACCTCAAATCGTCTGCTCGTTAGGTATCCGAGCAAATCCGCATGGAACTGAACCACCCTTAAGTGAGCTGGTAGGAGCAGGACAACCAACTCCTCCCACGCAATACCTAGTGCAAGAGCGGAAGTTGGTGGACGAGGACGATGTAGTCGCCGGCGGTGTAGGAGTCGCGGGCCCAGGTTGACCACTCGTGAGCTAACTCCAAGCCGGCGGCTTCGGCGGCAGCTTTGTATTCGTCAGCGGAATACGGGCCCTTGGCGAGCTGAAAGCCTGTGACTAGATGTCCACATGGACGTAGGTGGCGTGCCATGTTCGCGATCGCCTGGGCTTCAGAACCAGGAACAACGAACACAATCACGTTCCCCGCCATCACCACCACATCAAACAACCGATCAACGGTGACAGTGGCTAGATCGTCTTGGAGCCAGCGCAAGTGTGGTGCTTTTTCGTGGGCGACGTTGAGCATGCCAGCGTCTAAATCCACGCCAACTACATCAATGCCTCGGCGATCCAACTCAATGGCAACCCGACCGGTTCCACAGCCTGCGTCCAACACGCTCGACGGCTTGAACCAGCACACCAAGTCAGCTTCGCCGTGAGGCCATTGACCGGATTCTTCGAGGCGACGCCAACGGTTGTCGTAGACGTCGCCACGAGGAACGTCGCCGCACTGGTTCCAACGAGAGGTTGCTTCACCCACCCTTACGTGTTGGACCAGTGCCAGGGCTCAGACGGCAGGTTCTCGAACCCAAACTCCGGCGCAACACGAGCCAACGTGCGGAACACATCTGTATTACGGCTCCAAATAATCCGACCCTGATAGCTGAAATCAATCGCATTACCTGTTTCATGGTCGCTGGTGCCGGGGCGAGCCGTCGGCGGACGGCACTGGCTCGCACGCATTTGCCAAATCGCATATTCCGACGTGCCGCAATGCGCTCGACGCAACGAAATCTGGCTCTGATGACTGCGATACCCGCCACCGCCTAGCACATAGCCCTCATTTTCCATCGCTATCAACAAACCACGAGTATCTTCAGCAATTTCTTCATTAACCACAAAGCCACGCACGTTCACCAAAGTGATGTCCGAGTCCCTGGGCAACGTGGAACGAGCTGACTGCGCTCGTTCATCGTTCAAACCCGCCGACTCAGCACGCCGACGATCCGCTTCCTCGGCACGAGCCCGTGCAATTGCCTCAGCAATCTTGCGTTCCTCGTTTTGAATCCGAGCCGACAAGTTCGCATCCAAATCCTTAAGCGCCTGTGCCTCATACAGGCGAGTCTCCACCCGAGCTTCTGCCTCAGCGGTGAGCAACCCCTCACGATCCAACGCCACCGTTAGCTCACCAAGTTGAACCTCTAACTCTGCTTGCCTGGTCTCAGCAATCTCATGTGACTCTTCAGCAAGTTGACGGTACTCCTCGAGCTCAGCAGCAATTGAGCGCAGCCGATCCAAATCATCGGCATGACTGCCAGTGGCGAAAGCAACCAGAGTTTCGTCGCGAGTGTCGTCCCACAAATCCTCACCAAGCACGCCAACCGCACCTTGAGGCGACTGAAACGACATGTACGAATGCAACGCAGACTCGCGCACCAAATCCTTGGTGCGGTCACGTTCAGCTTCGAGCGCGGCGATTTGTTCTTCGGCATCAGCGATGCGAGCTTCGGCTTCGGCAACAGCTTGCTCAGCTGCGTCAACTTCAGCGCTTTGTGAATCAACGGCTGCTTGAACCTTGTTCAAAGCGTCAACGAGTTCATCAGCAGTGGCTTCAGCAACATCTATATCAGCGGCCGCAACAGCAAGCTCTTCTTCCAAGGCTTGACGTTGGCGACGCAGATCGCTTAGGTCTTCTCCCTGCGCACCGACTTGAATCGCAATCCCTACCGAAATCCCAAACACAACCAACAGCACAACCAGACCACGCGCCCCACATCCCCTCCGACGCGAAGATGGGAGATTGGAAGAGGGGAGGTTGGAGAGCTTCTTCAAATGACGCAGACCTTTAGGCAACTTAGGCAACATAGGGCACCGGCATGGACGCACTGACCGGCAAGGTCACATCAAAGTTTGGCGGCTCGGCATTCCATTCGGGATACTTGCGCACCGCATTAGCCCGATAACGCTCGGTCGAATGAATGCGATCCTTGTCGAACTCTGGGATCACCTGATCGCCAAAGACTTCGATCATCGCCAAGATTTCCTCGTATTCAAAGCCCTCGGTCGGCAATCCGAACACCAGCTGATCCACACCCACCGCAACATAAGAGGACTCCAGCTGCTCACATACTTCCTCAGGCGTGCCACACAGCATGTATCCAGCCTCGATAGCGAAGTCCAGCATGTCTTCGCCGTCCAAACTCAACGGTGCTTCAGGCCAAGTCGACGCTGTCGGACTCTTAGGAATCGTGTCGTGATACAGCGACACCAACGACACCAAATACCCCCGCCCTTTCGTCAAGGCAATCTCACGGGCACGGGCACGGTCTTCTAGGCAGATGACTGCGTTGGTCATCATGACGTTGTCGTTCAAATAAGAACCGAGCGGCTCGGCGCAATCTGCCACCGCGTTCTTGTAGGCAGCAATGCGCCCTTTGAGCGCGGGCGCAGGCTCAAAGTTGAACGCAATCGCACCTATTCCTAGCTGACCTGCTTTTTCAAACGTCGCCGGATTGCCGCACGCCACCCACAGCGGCGGATGCGTGCCACCGAGCGGCTTGGGCAACACATTGTGATTGGGTGGCACCTGAAAATGCGTGCCGTCATAGGAATAGTCACGCTGCGCCCACATTCGCGGAATCTCAGCCATCACCTCATCCCACATGGCTTTGGTTTCATCGGTCTGAGTGCCGTTAAAAGTCGCTACNNGCACGCTCGGCAATGCGAACAGGATGCTCTTTAGTAGTGGGAAGGCTCGTGATCGCAGTGCCGAGATGAATGTAGGACGTCTGCGCGGCGACCCAGCCGATTATCACCTCAGGAGCCGACATGTGACTGTATTCAGTGAGGCAGTGATGCTCACCAAACCAGGCAAATTTCCAGTTGTGCTTGTCGGCAAGGATCGGAAACGACGCCTCCCGCTTGAGCATCAAATGCTCGTGGTCGGGGATGTGCGCAGACGGCCCTGGGATGTAACCGTTTTGAAAGATGCCAAATTCCATGTAGCGCCTGCTCCAGCCAACGGGTGCTAGGTCACGCTACCGAGCAGACGTTAAATGTGTGTTAGTGCGTGTGTGACCATTCCGGCGGACGCTTATCGAGAAAAGCGTTAGGCCATTCGGCACCGTCGCCGACCGCGGCGCTGCGTGCCATCACATCAACGCTGTGCTCATACGCACCGGCAACGTCCATGTCCATCTGCTTATACAGAGTCTGTTTGCCGATGCCTTTTGAATAACGACTGCCTCTGGTGGCTCGACTCAACAAATCACGGGTCGCGTCCTCTAATTCCGCTGCTGGCACGACTCGGTTGACGAGTCCCCATTCGAGAGCTGTTTTGGCATCGATGACGTCACCGGTTAAGGCGAGTTCCATGGCACGCTTTCGCCCAATCGGACGTGCTACCGCCACCATCGGCGTATGGCAAAACAATCCGCCCTTGCCACCAGGGGTGGCGAAACCCGCATCTTCGGCTGCAACGATCAAGTCTGCGCTGGCTACTAGTTGCGCACCTGCTGCGGTTGCCAACCCTTGGACTTGAGCGACCACAACTTGGGGGATTTCCGCCATTGCCAGCATCGTGTTGGTACATACCGAAAACAAATCGCGTAAGCCCTCTTCGGACATGCCACGCATTTCGGCTAGGTCATGACCTGATGAAAACACAGGCCCGGTAGATGCCAGCACAATGCCGGAGACGTCCTCGCTCGTCGAACGCATCGCATGCTCTAGCTCTTTAAGCACTTCGGCTGAAAGGCAGTTGCGACGCTCAGGCCGATTCAATGTGATTATCACATGCTCGCCATCTAGTTCATATGTCAGATTCTGATAATCCATCAATCCACCAAGCCTTGGGTATGCATCTGCTCGACAGCTGAAATCACCGCCCGCAGCGACGCCGACACAATCGACTCATGCAACCCCAC
>JAAXHB010000082.1 GCA_012271125.1 Actinomycetota bacterium
GAGTTGGGCTGGCAGGGTTGAATGCGCGCAGCCGCGTTTAGCGCGAGCACATTCAAGCCTGATAAAGGCCAACTCACGTTTAGGGGGTGTCGGTGTCGCGGATGCGGAGGAAACGTTCGAACTCAGCGGCTAAGTCTTCAGAAGAGGGGATGGCGTCGGCGGTTTTTTCGTCGGCGCGTGATTCAAGGCGGCGCACGTACTCGGCGACCTCGTCTTCGCCCTCCATTGCCTCATTCACCTTGTCTTCCCACAGTGCGGCAGCCTCGTCCATCTGAGACCATCCAGTGGGAATGCCGGTAATGCGCTCCAGGCGCTCCAACAGGGCACGTGAACCTTTTGGATTAGGTCCACCGGTCACGTAGTGAGGAATACCGACCCGAAGCGACACTGCTTGAATCCCACGCTCATCGCATTGCTCATGAACCACACCAACCAGCGAAGTCGGTCCTTCATAAGACGGCAAGCCAAGACCCAAATCCTTAGACAGTTCCACATCAGAGGTTGATCCCGACACCTCAAAAGGTCGAGTGTGAGGCACTCCAGAAATATGCGCTCCAAGGGTTACCAGCAGCGTCGAATCGGTGGCATCAACGACGCTCATCAAATCCGTCGTGAACGTAGGCCAGCGCAGGTGCGGCTCGGCACCATAGACGATCACCAGATCACGGTTAATTCCCAGTTCAGCATTGTTTTTGGCAAGAGCGGTGTAGACCTCGACGTATGGCCACTTGATTTCACGAATTCCGTCATTGAGGCTCGTGTTAGGACGCTCCTGGGTGAAGTCGAACAAGTCCTCGGTATCGAAGTGCGCGATCATGGAAACATTGGCGAAATCGGTGAGCCAATGGGTTGCGCCGGTGGCGGCGTTGCCGACATCGAACCAGCCACGAAACGCCGTCACCATCACCGCTGAGCTGGTCTCGATGGCGTCGTCCCAAATCAGATAGCTCACCGCTCTAGCATGCCTTAAATAAGTTCGCGTTTTGCGGGGTAGCCGCGCCCGCATCCGTTACCCGCCTAGTTAAGCCCAAGCGAGTCCACAGGAGATGTCATGAGCAGCAACGCTGGTGCCAACAAGATGCCTTTTGGCAAGTATCAGCCTTACCCGAGCGTTGAGCTAGCCGACCGCACCTGGCCTGAGCGTCGCATCACCAAAGCGCCGCTGTGGTGCTCGGTTGACCTGCGTGACGGCAACCAGGCACTCGTGGACCCGATGGACATTCCTCGCAAAAAACGCATGTATGAATACCTGATCGGCATGGGTTTCAGCGAGATTGAGGTTGGTTTCCCGGCGGCGTCGCAGCCTGATTTTGACTTCTGTCGACACATTATTGAAAACGACCTGATCCCCGAGCATGTGACGATTCAGGTGCTGACCCAAGCACGCGACGAACAAATCGCACGCACTTTTGAAGCCGTTGTCGGTGCGCCCCGAGCCATCGTGCACCTTTACAACTCGACATCGACCACACAGCGTCGGGTCGTGTTCAACACCGACCGAGCCGGCATCGTCGAAATCGCCCAAAACGGTGCAGAGCAGTGCATGAGAGGCCTCGAGCAACTAACTGCCAAAGGCGGCGGCGAGCAAATCCGCTTCGAATACTCCCCGGAGAGCTACACAGGCACCGAAATCGACTTTTCAGTAGAAGTCTGTGAAGCGGTAATGGACGTCATCGGGCCCACCCCGGACTGGCCGCTGATCTTGAACCTTCCAGCGACTGTTGAAATGTCCACCGCCAACCTCTACGGCGACATGATCGAAACCTTCCATCGCAACATCAAAAACCGTGACTCAATCGTGTTGTCGTTGCATCCCCACAACGACCGCGGCACCGCCGTTGCTGCCGCCGAGTTCGGCGTAATGGCAGGAGCAGACCGGGTAGAAGGCACCCTGTTCGGCAACGGCGAACGCACCGGCAATGTCGACATCGTCACACTTGCGCTGAACCTGTTCACCCAAGGCGTCGACCCTGAACTTGACATCACAGACATCACCGAGGCTCGGCGAGTCTTCGAATACGCCAACCGCATGAACATTCCCGAACGCCACCCATATGTGGGCGACCTCGTCTACACGGCGTTTTCCGGCAGCCATCAAGACGCCATCAAAAAAGGCATGGCAGCCATCTATGACGTCGACCCCGGCGAGGCGCTCGTCGGCGATTACGACCACTGGGACGTGCCCTATCTGCCCGTTGATCCCCGCCATCTTGGGCGCTCATATGAGGCTGTGGTGCGGGTCAATTCTCAGTCCGGTAAGGGCGGAGTCGCCTATGTGCTGTTCCACCAATACGGACTTGACCTGCCCCGTGGTCTGCAGGTTGATTTCTCCAAACGCATCCAGACCGTTACCGAAGACACCGGCACCGAGATCACCTCCTATGAGATTCACCGCATCTTCACCGCTGCTTATGTCGAACCCGAGGGTCGCTGGATTGAGTTGATCGGACATCGCTCGGTCATGGACACTCTCGGTGACGGCGGCACCGAGCTCACCGCCCAGCTCCATGTGGGTGGCGAGGTGCGTACCGTTACCGGCCATGGCAACGGCCCCATCGACGCTTTCATCGCCGCTTTGATCGAAGCGGGACTGTTCAACGGCAAGCTCGTGGACTATTACGAGCA
>JAAXHB010000083.1 GCA_012271125.1 Actinomycetota bacterium
CCCTCAAGAGGTGATACATGCTCCGACTCGGACTCGATTTAGGAACTAACAGCATCGGCTGGGCACTCTTCCGCCTTGAAGACGGCGAGCCCGTCGAAATCGTCGATGGCGGCGTGATGATCCATTCCGACGGCCGTGATCCTAAAACCAAAGCGTCCAACGCAGCCGAACGTCGTTCCAAACGAGGTCCACGCCGTAATCGTGACCGCATGCTCGCCCGCCAAAAACGAGTCGCTGAAAAACTCCACGAACTCGGATTACTCCCTACCGACGAAGCCGAGAAAGCTGAGAACCAAAAACTCAACCCCGTCCAGCTCCGCGCCGAAGCCCTTGACCGCACCCTTGAGCCATACGAGTTGGGCAGAGTCCTACTGTCGTTCGTGGACCGCCGAGGCTTTAAAAGCAACCGCAAAGCAGACACCGGTGAAGATGGAGATCTCCGCAAAGCCGTTATAGAGCTTCGCCACCGCCTAGACCAGTCAAGCTCACGAACTCTGGGCGAATACCTATGGGGACGCCTCCAAAAAGGCAAACCAATTCGTGCCCGCATCGGCAACAAGGAAGCTCGTGGTTTCTTCCCAGACCGCCAAATGGTCGAGGACGAACTAGAAGCCATCCACAAGGAACAAGGCGGCTATCACCCTGACATAAACAACGACGACTGGGACTACATCATCAAATCAATCCTCTTCCAACGTCCCCTTCGCCCAGTCGAGCGAGGCAACTGCACCCTGATCCCAGACAAGAAACGCTGCTTCAAAGCTCATCCTTCCTTCCAGCGCTACCGCATTGTTCAAGAAGTCAACAACATTCGGGTCTCACCTCCCGATGAGCCAAGCCGCCTGCTCAACCAAACTGAACGAGAAAAAGTGATTCACCTTCTACTGAACAACACCAAGCGAGACTTCGACAAAATACTCACCGAAGCTGGCTTTGATCCCGTTGACACTCGAATCAATCTCAGAAGCCAAGCCCGCGAGCATCTTGACGGTGACCTAACCGCTGCCGTGCTGCGTTCCAACAAGTGCTTCGGCAAGAAAGGTTGGAATGCCCTCTCACACGAGGAAAGAGCCACCCTTGTCGAGCAGCTACTTGAAGAAGAAAAGGAAGATATTCTCCTCGACTGGCTCCGCGACACTTATGACCTAGACGAAGACCATGCCCTGGCAGTCGCCAATGCCCGCCTTCCAGCTAGCACAGGGCATCTTTCCCTAGAAGCCATTGAGCGTCTCCTTCCCCATATGGAAAACGGCATGCGCTATGACGAAGCCGTCAAAGCTGCTGGTTTTGGCCATCACTCAGACCTGCGTGGCGACGGTGGCGCAGACAAATTGCCTTATTATGGCGAAGCCCTGCCTCGTCTCGTCGTGGGTGCTAACCCCAATGTCAAAGATGACAAGTCCGATGCCAAACGCTGGGGCAAAGTCGCCAACCCCACCGTCCACATTGCCCTTGGACAAGTCCGCCGTCTCTTTAATGCGATTGTTGACGCCTACGGCAAGCCCAATGAAGTTGTCGTTGAGCTTTCTCGTGAACTAAAGCAAAACAAAGAACAAAAAGAAGCCGACATGAAGCGCCAGAACGAGAATCGCAAACGCAACGAACGCCTCCGCGAGTTGGCTGCCAACGCTGGTTTCACTCAGCTCCCTTACGGCGATATGCAAAAGCTCAGGCTCTGGGAAGAACAAGGAACCCGAGAGCCTCGCCTGTGTCCTTTCACAGGCGAGGCTCTATCGATAGAGCGTGTGCTGTCATCGGACACTGAAATCGAGCACCTGTTTCCGTATAGTCGCAGCCTTGACAACGGCATGAACAACATGGTCATCTCTATACGTTCCGCCAACCGTGAAAAGGGCAACAAAACACCCTGGGAAGCCTTTGGTCATGACAAGGATCGCTACCGAGCGATCATGGCACGTGCTGCCGCTCTGCCTGAATCAAAGCGCTGGCGTTTCGAAGAGGGTGCCTTCGAGCGGTACCAAGAGAAGAATGACTTCCTCGACCGTCAGTTACACGAGAACAGCTACCTCTCCCGTATGGTTCGGGAGTATCTAGAGGCTGCCGTGGCTCCCAATTGCATCTGGGTCACCCCAGGCCGTCTCACCGCTGACCTTCGACATCAATGGGCACTCAACCGCATCTTGTCCGACGACAATCGCAAGAACCGTGACGATCATCGCCACCATCTGATTGATGCCATAGTCATAGGACTTACGTCTCGCTCAACCCTCCAGCAAGCCGCTAAGAACAGCTCTCGTCGGGAAAGCGGAGATCGCAAGTTCAGTGTTGATCCGCCTTGGGAGGGTTTCTTTGCTGACGTTGAAGCTGTCGTCGATAAGTGCATTGTCCGCCACCGCCCCGACCATTTCCGCCCCAAGAAAGGCACGACCACTGGCAGCCTCCACAACGAAACCGCCTACGGCATTATCGACGGCCCCGACGACAAGGGCATGATGACCCTCGTCGAAACCAAACCCCTTGATGCCATGAACCCAAAAAAGCTCGACAAGGTTCGCGACTTGGCCCTTCGAGACCGACTCAAATGCCTGTGGGAACATGTATCTCTGGAACATTCCACTGAATCAGACAAGACTCAGTGGCAAGAGTTCGTCAAAGAGGCAGAGAAGCAATACGGAGTCCGCAAAGTCCGCCTCGAACTCACGCTAGGGGAAAGCAGCATCACAGTCATGCGTGACAAGTCTGGACATCCTTACAAGACTTATCAGACGGATGGCAACGCATACATGGATGTCTGGTTGCTGCCCAGTGGTAAGACTGTAGGAGAAACTGTCACACGCTTTGATGCCCACCAACCCAACTTATGCTCCGAAATCAAGAAAGACCATCCCAACGCCAAGAAACTTATGCGTCTTCACATTGATGACATGATCGCCGTGGGTGAGGGTGATGATCGCGAAGTTATGCGAGTGCAGTTGTTGTCCAAACAAGAAATAAGAGCAGTTGGTCATGAGCAGGGGGGTAAGGCCAGTTCTATGGACGTATATTTCAAATCAGCTAGTCAAGTACTTCAAGCAGGACTGCGCAAGGTTTCCGTCGATGTGCTCGGCAGGGTCCAAGACGGCGGCCCCTTCCGCTTCGACGACAACGAGTAGCAACTCTTCCCCTACTTCCCCAAACACAATCTCTGTCCTGATCACATCCCATCTGTAACCCAACGAAAATGAACCCATGGAACGCCGTGTTCTTGATTTCGCCACCGGCAATTGTCGCCTATCCAAACGTCGAGGCTTCCTAGTCGTCACCCGTCCCATCAACTCTCTCGAAACCGAAGAGCAACTCTTCCCGTTCGATGAAATCGAATCCGTGATCGTCCATTCACCGCAGGTCTCCTATTCAAACTCTGCGCTTATCACCCTTGCTGAGAACTCCATTCCGGTCGTGTGCTGCGACGAAAAGCACCTTCCGGTTGCCTGGGTTTGGCCCGTAAAGGCACATCATGAGCAGAGCCGTCGCATGGCGCTCCAAGCCGGCATGCCCGACCCACTTCGAGACGAGCTATGGCAAACCCTCATCCAAGCCAAGCTCCAGTCCCAGGCAGCCGTCCTTGAATACGCCAACCTCAACCCTGAACCTGTCCTAACAATGGCTGCCAATGTCGACCCCGGCGACGCCAACAACGCCGAAGCCCTCGGTGCGCGCATCTACTGGGATCAAATGTTCGACAAGCAGTTCCGCCGTGCCCGTGAAGGTGCCCCACCAAACAGCCTCCTCAACTACGGCTACACCGTGCTTAGAGCAACCGCCGCTCGTCACATTTGCTCCTCAGGTCTTCATCCTTCGCTGGGAATCCACCACCACAACCGTTTTAATGCCTTTTGCCTCGCCGATGATTTAATGGAACCCTTCCGTGCCGGCGTCGACCGCACAGTGGTTGAAATGTGGAACGAAGGCAAAACCGCTGTTGACTTAGAAGCCAAAGAACGTTTAGTAGCAGTGATGTCAATGTCTATGGAAACCATACGCGGCAAGGCCCCGCTCAGTCGGTGTGTCGAGTGGGCAGCCCAGTCACTTGTCAAGTCTGTGCTGGATAGCGAGAACCGTCTCAGCCTCCCTGACCCCACAAGCTTCTCCGAATGACGCATGACCACTGTCACCCTCTCCTCCAAGTGATCACCCTCCATCCTCCACTCTTCGACAAACTCCTCTCCTACTCCACCACGTGAGAGAGTTCAGCGGGTATCGCTTTATGTGGATGGTTGTTATGTTCGATTTGCCGGTGCTGACAAAGTCTCAGCGCAAGAAAGCCACCCAGTTCCGCAATGATTTGCTGGGGATGGGTTTCGAAATGGCGCAGCTGTCGGTTTATATGAAGTTCTGCGGCGGCAGATCAACCGCAGATGCGTTAGCGAACGCTGTCGAAGGCCAAATTCCCACTCAAGGTCATGTCAGCATCTTGACAATCACTGATAAACAATACGGCAACATGCGTGTCTACGACGGTGCTGTGCAGCGCCCCATCCAACCCGACCGTGGCCAACTCGTCCTCTTCTAACATACGTTTTCTTGTGACCAGTGACCTAGAACAAGGAATTGAGGAATACAAGGCCTGGATCGGCCTGCCACTGCGGATTGACCAGTTCGAGCATGGCCTGCTAATTCGTTCCATGCTTATTCACATTGGCAACAACGAGCGACTGTCACAAGCCGTTGCCATTGGTGGTGGAACGGCTATGCATCACATGTTGCTTGACAAACCCCAACGCCATACCGAGAATCTGGAACTCCTAATGCGCTCAGACGCTTCAATGCCAGACATTGTGAGTGCCGTCCAGGAAATGGGCATCGGCTTTGGAATGCAGGTCATTGAGTCCGACGCCGAACAACTAGCACTCAAGAAGCAGTACCCGTACTACGACGTTGTAAACCTCAAGAAAGTCGGATTCTTCAACGATTTCATCAGGATCAACGTCTATATCGACAATGAGTCACATGCAAACGACATGGCCAACGAGTCAGATCTCCGCACAGTGACCATGGAAAACGCCTGGTTCAGCGGATCAGCCAAAGTCCCTTGCGCTAAACCCGAAGCCATCGCCGCTTTCAAAATGGCTTTGTTGAACGGCCACCCCAGCCCTCGCATCCTCGACAACTGGTAACCCGCTAGCGGGTGGCGCTTTCCATGGCCGTGCGCACGGCGTCTTCGACTTGTTCGCGGGTGAGGTCATAATCTTGAGCTAGTTGGTCTAGGGACTCTCCGCCGGAGAAAGGTGCGGTGATGTCAACTATTCGGATGGCGCGTTGAGCGAAGATGGGTTGGCCGCCGGATCGGCACGGGTCAGCGATGACCTCGCAGTGTTTGTAGCCCACAAGGGGAAGGATCGACGGGTAGCCGTCGGTGTAGTACTGAATCGACTCCAGCTCTTTCAATACCGGGTCCACAAAGGTGTGCTGGTTGTTCCGAAACTTAACAAGTCCGGTGGGAGTGACACTTGATCCATTAGACACACACTGTTGGTCGTAGTTGTAGATGATCTCTGCTCCTTCGGTTTGGAAGCGTTTCGACGCGTGCGGATGCTTGATGCCCATTTCGACGATCACGGCTTCAACAGCAGGTCTGATTTGCTTTGTTGAATTGCAAAACCTGAGCAAAGCCGTCATGACTACTGCTTCGGCCATGCCAATGAACGGGATCGTCTCTGGATCGGGCTTATTAGGCGCGACTCGAGTAACCAACGGCACGTTGCAGAAGGGTTTGGTGCCGTTGGTTGTAACTGGAAGTGAGCACCAGTCCCTAAGAGTGTTGCGCGATACGCCCACACATCGCGCTACCTCTGCCTGTGTGTACCAGGGTTCGTCGAAGTCAGAGGGGTGTCGATATCTCATCATGTGCCTCCTTGTCGATCTGTGTTGAGGTTATAACGCATGTGCATCAGAGCACTCGTACTATCTGGTCGGCTTGGACGGCATACCAGAATGGTCCTGACGATTGGCAGGTTGCTTCAATAGCAGACTTGTGGTGCAGCCAGCGTGCAAGAGAAATCGCAGCCGATAAATGTGGCTGGGTAAGGTAGAAGCCGCGAACGTGGTGGTTCAGTACTGTATCGCGCTCGCGTGATTTTTTGTGAATTTTGGTGTCTTTGGTAAGAGCGATCCATCCTTGTGAGCCCACTACCTCGAGCCAGACTTCATCCGACACATTTTCTGCGGCGTATTTGCCGTAGTAGTCGTCCATTTCTATGATGTGGAGACCTGCTTCGCGAAGTCCGTTGATGATGATGGGGCTGTTGAGACAGCGGTCGGTGAAGAAGGTGAGTGGCGATTTGAATTTGGTCATGGGGCGTCCACCTCCAGTTGGTTGACTGGTAATGGGACGCCGCAGTGCTGGTTAGCTACCTCACAGGATGGCTAGCACTCGGACTAACCGATAACCTGAATATATCAAAAAGAACTGAAAATCAACCTATCGAAAAAGGTGGGCTGCGGTTGGGTGAGCTGGCTTTAGCTCATCTGCCGACACTAGAGGCAGGGTGCCAGGCGCAGCTAGGTATTTAGTGGCTTAGGGAATGGTCGGCCACCAAAACGCGCGAATTTTTT
>JAAXHB010000084.1 GCA_012271125.1 Actinomycetota bacterium
ACGTCATGGATAGCGGTGCCATGGTAAATAGTGGCCCGGTTCATTTGAATTTGCCACTCAGGGAGCCACTTGAGCCACCTGAGTCGTTTGTTGGTGATCTGTCGTCGTTGCAGGTGTCGTCAGAGTCGTCGTCGACCGAGGCGTTGACCGAGGCGTCGTCGGCGTCGTCAACCGAGGCGTCGCCATCGCAGTCGTCATCACCAAAAACGCCCCCTCTTGCCGGTCAGCCGCCTGACCCGAAAGAGCTGCAGCATCTTGTTGAAGCAGTTGAAAAGCACGCCAAGGGTGTGGTTATTGCGGGGCCATGGCAGGGCGGCAACAGCAAGCTGCGGGATTTGTGGGGGCTTGATGCTTTGGCGTTTGCGAACTGGGCTGGATGGCCGGTGCTCGCCGACCCTTTGTCCCAAGCGAGGCGCAATTTCGCCATAAGTGAGCCTGACATGGCGGAGCTTTACGAGCAATTTGGGTCCGACGCGTGCGTGGTTTCTTGCGCGGAGCATCTGTTGACCGAGCTGGGCTTTGCCGAGGAGATGCGCCCTGATGTGGCGGTACTGTTTGGCAATCCGGTGACGAGCAAGGCGACCCGACTGTGGCTTGAGCGGGTCGCACCTGCGGAGGTCATTTTAATTGACCCTGAGGATCGCTGGGAAGAGGCGACTTTTCGGGTGACGGGGCATTTGGGGGCTGATCCGAGCTTTATTTCAAGTGTGCTGCGGATTCGCACGAAGCTCAAGCGTGCTATTGATTCAGATTGGTTGGGGTTATGGCGTTCTGCCGAAGAGGCCGCTCGAGCCGCCATTGAGTCATCCGTTAATGACACCAGCGACGAGCTTCTGTCAGCGGAAGTTGCCCGCCTTGTTGTGAAAGCACTCGATGAGCTTGTTGTGCCGAGCGTCCTTTCCTATGAAATGCCAATTCTGGTGGTGTCTAACTCGATGCCGATTCGTGACCTTGACAGCTATGTGCCTTCGCATGACAGCGTTGTTTTCATCGGTAACCGAGGCGTTGCTGGCATTGATGGGATGGTGTCTACGGCGCTTGGTGTTGCCGCCTCTCGCCGATCACGAAAGGTGCTTCTATATACGGGTGACCTAGCGCTGATACATGATCTGAGTGCACTTGCGCTTGCCAAACGCCTACATGTGCAGTTGACGATTGTTTGCGTGGACAACAACGGTGGCGAGATTTTTTCCCTGCTACCTATCGCCGAGGCCATTCCAGCCGACACTTTTGGACGTCTGTTTCATACGCCGCACGGGATGCGTTTTGCGGACTTGGACGGGTTCTCAGGTGTGCGTGCCGCGGAGGTCTCACACGCTGCTGATTTGTGGAACGCGCTTAGTGAGGCACTTAAGTGTCATACCCCTGGTGTGGACTTGTTAGTGGTTCCCGTTGACGCCGTGGCAGATGTCGCTCAACGTCGACGGATCACCCAAGCAGTCCACGAATCAATCAGCACCATAAATGAAATGAACAAACCATGAACTCCGAGACGATGACCCCCGAAACCAAGACCTCTGAGACGATGCCTATAGAGACCATCTATGTCGATGTGCCCGTCTGGTCTGACAAGGTGAGGCTGGCGGTTGATCTGCTCGGCGACCCCGCAGGCGAGCCCGTAATGGTGCTGCACGGCTTCACCGGTTGCGCCGCCGCCATGGAACCCCTAACTCACCGCCTAGTCGCTGCCGGATTTCAGGTAGTTGCCCCTGACTTGGTTGGTCATGGCCGCTCAGATGTGCCTGAAAATGATGACCCATACAGCGTCGGTGGTATGGCTGAGGCGGCATTGAATCTTGCCACCGAACTTGGTTGGGACGACTTTCATCTAGTCGGCTATTCAATGGGTGGGAGAGTGGCGCTAGCTGTAGCAGTTGGCAAGCCGGAGCGTTTACGTTCGCTGTGTTTGATCGGAGCATCCGCAGGAATCGCCGACGCCGATGAGCGGACAGCTCGTTGCAAGTCAGATTCTGAACTAGCCGACCAAGTCGTCGATAATTTCGAAGGAGTTATTGACAGTTGGATGGCAAATCCGATGTTTTCTGGGGAAACCTTTCTAGGCGACGAACATCTAAAGCGATCTCGTGCCCTGCGCTTGGCGAATAATCCAAAAGGCCTAGCGCAAAGCCTCCGCGCCGCAGGAACCGGCTCAATGACCCCATTACATGACAAGTTGTCGCGTCTGGAGATGCCGGTTTTGTTGTTGGCAGGGTCCTATGACACCAAGTTCGTCAAAATTGCTGGTGATCTCCAGCAAGACCTTCCTAATGCGACTACTGAAGTTGTCCCACGCGCAGGTCACGCAGTCCATATAGAAGCTCCCGACGAAACCGCCCAAGCCATCACAGATCTAGTCACCAGAGTTCTTAGGAAGTCGCGCAGGCTCAAAGAAAGGATGGGCAGGTACAAGCTCAAGTTGCGTGAGCCGCTCGCAACAAGAGCGGGCACTTTCGAATATCGAGAAGGCCTAATTTTGACTATTTCTAGTGATGGGCTAACGGGCTGGGGCGAGGTCCCGATTGAGTTAGGCATGCCCTGTGAGGACATAGTGCGGATTGCTAACGAACACCCTGATGCAAGCAACTGGGATGATCATTCGGCTCAAGATGAAGGGATTCCTCTCTATGAGCACTGGTCGTCGCATGTTGGATATCCCAAGGTGACCTGTCCCAAAAAAGTAAAGGTGAATGCCCTTGTCACCGATGCTGAAGCCACCACTGCAGCTCAGCGCGCAGCCGAAGCGGTATCAACTGGCTTCATGGTGGTCAAGCTCAAGGTCGGTGTTCTTGATCCCGCCGTCGATATTGAACGAATTCGACAAGTTCGAGCAGCAATTGGTGACAATGTGGAGCTCCGCATAGACGCCAACAGAGCCTGGAATCATGTGACCGCAGTTGATGTCCTACGTCAGGTAGAACCATTAGGCATTGCTCATTGCGAAGAGCCGGTTGCTGGGATAGAAGAAATGGCAGCGGTAATGCGCGAGTCAGGGGTTTCGATTGCTCTCGATGAGTCTTTGCATCGAGACCAGCCACTTCGTGAGGTTGAGTCGCTTATTGACGTTGACGATCTAAGGAAAGCCCATGAAGCAGGCATCGAGACGGTTGTGATAAAGCCATACACACTCTCTGACTATTGGAGCTTGACACCTGCTCACAACGCAATTCGGTTGGGGATGAAAGTGGTGATTACATCAATAATGGAGTCAGCCGTCGGCGTTGCCCATGCCTTACATGCCGCAGCCTTGGTTGATGCCTGGGCGATCAGAGAAGGCGTGTCAACCATGGCGCATGGGTTGGCGACTAGCAGTCTTTTTGAACGTGACCTAGCAGAGCTGCCACCAATCGTCAATGGCATGATGGAAGTGCCAACTGGGCCTGGTCTTGGCATTACCCCAGATGAGTCGATGATTGAGTGGCTTGATTAGGGGCTAGGGGCAGGGCATTAGCCTCAAGCCGCTGTGGAATTGTTTATTGTGCGTCATGGTCGACCGGTTCGGGAGGTGTTGCCGGAAGGCCAAATAGCCGACCCAGGGCTATCTGAAATTGGTGTCACGCAGGCTGAGTTGGTTGCTGAAATGCTGTCTGTTCGAGGTATTACCCACATCTATTCTTCAACAATGAAACGGGCACTACAGACCGCTGAACCGCTTGCGGCACGGCTTGGTCTTGAGATCGTGGCGTTAGATGAGCTGCGCGAATCCGATGATCAGTCCAACGTTTATGTGCCAACTGAGGAATGGACCGACGACGACCCTGCGCTTGCTAAATACCAGGAGGGCGACTACATGGATCATGTCTTCCCCGACGGATTAGAGACGTTCAAAGATCGGGTTGTTCCGGCTTTTGAGAAGATCATCGCGGAGCATCCTTCCCAAAAGGTGGTGGCGTTTTGTCATGGGATGGTGACGCTGGCGTATTTGCAGTCGTTGTTGAGTTCGCAGCATCCGATGACGATGCGGATGGACTATTGCGGTGTGACCCGGATTCTTGCTAGTCGTGAGGGCATGCGCACGATCCGCTCGGTGAACGAAACCCAACACGTTTACCACACCCTCGCTCGGTAACGATTTATGTTCACCCTCGTTGTGATGGCGGCGGGGATGGGTTCTCGCTTCGGTGGGCTCAAACAGCTTGCTGCAGTTGGGCCAAACGGTGAGGCGTTTCTTGACTACTCGATACGTGACGCGGTTGCGGCGGGTGCGTCCAAAGTTGTGCTTGTGGTGCGCAGCGAAATCGAAGAACAGGTTCGAGCCCATGTCGACGCTCAGCACGGCGACAGTATCGAGTTTGGCTATGTGTGCCAAGACCAGCATGGCCCACCGCGGGCTAAGCCCTGGGGCACCGCGCACGCTGCGTTGGTAGCTAAGGCGGAGGTGTCGCAGCCGTTTGTGATCTGCAACGCCGACGACTACTACGGGCCATCCGCGTTCGCATTGTTAGCTAACGCTTTTGACGGGCGACAAGCAGCACTATGTGCCTATCGGCTCGATAACATCGTTCCCGAAGTGGGAAGTGTGAGCCGTGGAGTGTGTGAAATCGTCGACGGCGAGTTACAGCAGATAGTCGAACATCATGGCGTTGTCCGCCAAGATGACGGCAGCTTTGCATCGTCGGATCCGTCGTCGGTGTTATCCGGCGACACACCGGTGTCGATGAACCTGTGGGCGTTTGAGCCGACGATGCTTGACTGGATAGCTCAAGACTTTGAGCGTTTCCTAGCCGTCACCGGCAACGACCCTGAAGCAGAGTTTTTGCTGCCAGACGTTGTCGCAAATCGTCTTGCCGCAAATCGTCTAAGCAACGACGATTTTCGCGTACATGCCGTTGTCACCAATGAAACCTGGATCGGCATCACCAATCCCGAAGACCTCGAAACCGCCCGCGCCGCTTTAGCTAGTCGTCATCGCTATTAAAACCCCACCCTTTCCCGCTACTTTTCCCTTCCACCCCGCTCCTTCCCCTCCCACCCTTCAACTCCCACCCCTTCCTCCTACAACTTCCGCCACCCCTGAATATGTGACCGATGTCACAATCTGAGGAGGCGCACGATTAGACCCGTGGCGGGCTTGTAGGGCATCATTGAGCCAAATTGAATCAGCGTCACAAATTGATCAGGCCTAAATTGAATCAGTCCTAAATTGAATCAGTTAAGGCCTGAGACTTGCTTATGAGAGGAGTGCTCATGGAAGCAGTGACCATGACCGTAAACGGCTCGGAGCGAACGATCCTGACAGAGCCTCGAACCCTGCTAGCGCATGCGCTGCGTGATGACATGGGGCTGACCGGCACCAACATTGGCTGCGACTCGAGCAGTTGCGGGGCGTGCACCGTGTTGATCGACGGCAAGTCGGCCAAGGCGTGCACGATGCTCGCAGTGCAGGCGGCTGGCTCAGAGGTGATCACGATTGAGGGGCTCGCCGACGGCGACGGGTTGCATCCGATGCAGCAGGCGTTTCACACCAATCACGCTTTGCAGTGCGGGTTTTGCACGCCTGGGATGGTGATGGCAGCGGTTTCTCTCATTGATGAGTATCCGAATCTCGATGAGGATGCGGTGCGTCACGGCTTGGAGGGCAACTTGTGCCGCTGCACCGGTTATCAAAACATTGTTGACGCCGTGCTTGAAGCCGCCGGCTCCGCCGGCAGCGGTAGCAAGGGAGGTAGCTGAGATGACCGTTACTGAAGCTGCGCCGACCAAAACAGCGGCACCATTCGCCAACACCCATGTAGGGCAGCGGAGACTGCGCCACGAAGACCCGGTTTTGTTGACCGGTGAGGCGAAGTTCATCGACGACTTGAACCTGCCCGGTGCCTTGTGGGTCGGCATGGTCCGCTCGAGCGAAGCCAACGCCAAGATCAAAGGCATCGACGGCTCGGCTGCGTTGAAAATCGAGGGCGTGCGTGAGGTGCTCAGCGGCGCGGATTTGGCACCGCTTTGGGGTGATGGTGCGTTGCCGTGTGCTTGGCCTGTCACCGACGACATGAAGAATCCGCCGCATAAGCCCGTCGCTGTGGCCGAAGCTAAGTACGTCGGCGATGCCGTGGCTGTCGTGTTGGCCGAGTCGCGTTACGCAGCCGCTGACGGTGCTGCAGCTGTTGTCGTTGATTATGAGCCGATGCCGGCTGTGGTTGACATCGAGGCGTCGTTGCAGGATGGCTCGCCGCTGGTTCACGCCGACTTGGGCACAAACGAGTGCTACACCTGGGAGTTGATCCCCGACCCGGACGCTGTTCAAGCGGCTTTTGACGGCGCGACGCATGTGATTAGCGAGCGCTATGTCCAGCAGCGGTTGATTCCAGCGCCGATGGAGCCTCGTGGTGTGGCAGCGGTGCCGTCGCCGGCGGGGGGCGACCTCACGTTGTATTCGGCGACGCAGGTGCCGCACATTTTGAAGGTGATGACGGCGGTGACGCTCGGCGTGCCAGAGAACAAGCTGCGGGTGGTTGCACCGTCGGTGGGCGGCGGTTTTGGTTGCAAGCTCAACGTGTACGCCGAGGAGATTTTGTGCGCCGCGTTGGCGCTTCAACGTGGCGTGCCGGTGCGTTGGACAGAGAGCCGTGCCGAGGCGGCGTTGGCGACGATTCAGGGGCGAGGGCAGGTGCAATACATCGAGCTCGCCGCTGACACTGACGGCAAGATCAGCGCGGTTCGTGCCCGACTCGTTGCCGATATGGGTGCGTATTTGCAGCTGGTCACACCAGGGATTCCGCTGCTCGGAGCATTTTTGTATCACGGCTGCTATGACATTGCGAACTATTCGTTTTCGTGCACGTCGGTGTTCACGAATAAGACGCCCACCGATGCGTATCGGGGTGCGGGGCGGCCTGAGGCGACCTATGCGATTGAGCGGGCGATGGATTCGCTTGCCGTTGCGGTGGGTGTGACGCCTGAGGAGATCCGGGCTCGCAACTTCATTCGCTCAGATCAGTTTCCGTATGACTCCGGTGCTGGACTGACTTTCGACAGCGGCGACTATCACGCTGTGCTGGACAAGGCCGTGGCTATGGCCGACGTTGCCGGGCGGCGTGCCGAGCAGTCGCAGCGTCGCAGTAACGGGTCGTCCAAGCAGATCGGTGTTGGGTTTTCGAGCTACGTGGAGATGTGTGGTCTGGCACCGAGCCGGGTGTTGGCGTCGTTGAAATACGGCGCGGGCGGCTGGGAGGCAGCCACTGTGCGGGTGTTGCCAACGGCGAAAGTCCAGGTCGTGACAGGTGCTACTCCGCACGGTCAGGGCCATGAGACCTGCTGGTCGATGATCGTTGCCGACCGTTTAGGCATTGATCCAGCTGATGTGGAGGTGTTGCATTCCGACACGGCGATAAGCCCGCTGGGGATGGACACCTACGGGTCACGGTCGTTGTCGGTTGGCGGGACCGCGATTTATATGGCTGTCGACAAGGTCATCGACAAGGCCAAGCTCATCGCAGCTCATCAGCTCGAGGCGAACCCCGATGACTTGGAGTTCAACGACGGCTCGTTCAACGTTGTCGGCACACCGGACAAGGCCGTGGCGATTGGTGAGATTGCCTTCGCGGCGTTCACATCTCACGATTTGCCCGATGAGGTCGAGCCGAACCTTGAGGCGCATGTGTCTTATGACCCGCCGAACTTCACGTTCCCGAACGGCACACATATTGCGGTGGTGGAGGTCGACACCGACACCGGCAACGTGGACGTGATCGATTATGTGGCAGTCGACGATTGCGGCAATCAGATCAACCCACTTATCGTTGAAGGTCAGGTGCATGGCGGCATTTTGCAAGGTGCTGCGCAGGCGTTGTATGAGGATGCGGTTTATACCGACGACGGGCAGCTGGTCACCGCGAATTTGGGTGATTATCTGGTGCCGTCGGCGGTGGAAGCGCCTCGCTATCGGCTGGATTCGCACACGTCGCCGTCGCCGACGAATCCGATGGGGGTGAAAGGCATCGGCGAGGCAGGCACGATTGCGTCGACGCCGGCGGTGATCAATGCGATTGTCGATGCGTTGCGTCCGATGGGGATTACCGATATTGCGATGCCTGCGTCGCCTCAGACGGTTTGGCGAGCTATCAACGCTAAGCAAAGGGGTGCGTCATGATTCCAGCTGCGTTTGATTACAAGGTCGCCGAGTCGGCTGAGCATGCGATTTCGCTGCTTGGTGAACATGGTGACGAGGCCAAGCTGCTGGCGGGTGGTCACAGCCTGATTCCGATGATGCGCTACCGGCTGGCATCGCCGTCGGTGCTAGTGGATGTGGGTCGCCTGAACGACTTGAACTACATCCGCCGCTCTAACGGCAGCGTGGCGATTGGTGCACTAACTACTCATAGCGATCTAGAGCATTCCGATGAGCTGAAGCAGTCTTGTCCTTTGCTGGCGTCTGTTGCAGCTCTTGTCGGTGACCCTGCGGTGCGTCATCGTGGAACGCTGGGCGGGACGTTGGCTCACGCCGACCCTGCCTCAGACTTGCCCGCCGCGGTGTTGGCGTTGGATGGGACGATTACGGTTCAAGGTCCTGGTGGTTCGCGTGAGATTGCGGCTAGTGATTTCTTTGCCGGCTATTTCGAGTCGGCGCTGGCTGATGATGAGATGATCACCGAGGTCAGCGTGCCTGTGTCAACAGGTGGCTGGAACTATCAGAAGTTCAACCGCCGCGCCCAGGACTGGGCGATTGTTGGTGTGGCAGTTGCTGAAGGCGGCAAGGGCGTGAGTCTGGTCAATATGGGTTCCACGCCGTTGCGTGCCACCGCGGTGGAGGAGGCTGTCGCCTCTGGCGCGCCGGCTGCTGACGCTGCTGCGGTTGCTGCCGATGGTCTAACCCCGCCGTCTGATTTAAACGCTGACCCGGACTACCGCGCTCATTTAGCCCGAGTTTTAACCCACCGAGCCCTCACCACCTCCGGCCTCAACTAACTCCGGCTTCTGCTGGACTCGGACAGTCCGAGGTTTGCTGTTTTACGATTTGACTGGGGTGGGGGTGGTGTTCTAGGTTGAGCTTGGTGATTGGGTCCAGATGGCCTGATTGCTAGTGCGCAGGATCGTAAGTTAAAGTGAATCGGCTTCACCGTGGGACGATCTGGGGCAGAAAATCTGCCCCACTGTGCACACAAAAAGTGTGCCGGTGTCATTTCCTTCGGGTTATGGCACCGGCCCTTTTGGTATAGGGCTGCTGCCTCCTGAGACGCTAGAAAAGGTGCGGTGATGCGTGGCGGGGCGGTTGTTGCCGTGGATGGTTTGGCGTCGGCGGCTGGGGTGGAGCTATTGCGTCGAGGCGGCAGTGCGGTTGACGCTGTGGTAGGGGCTAACGCTGTCTTAGCGGTGACGTCGCCGCATATGTGCGGGCCCGGTGGAGATGTTTGGGCACTGGTGGCTGACAGCTCAGAAGTAGTTGCGTTGGATGCGTCGGGATTCGCGGGATCGGGAGCAGATCCAGAGGAACTGCGGGCGGCGGGGCATACGGAAATGCCGATGAAAAATCATGTGGCATCGGTAACGGTCCCAGGAGCAGTCGACGGTTGGCTTGCGTTACATGAACGGTTTGGGCGCCTTGAACTAGCCGAAGTGCTAGCCGAAGCGATACGGCTAGCAGAGGAAGGATTTCCGGCGTCGCCATTGTTGGCAGAGCGAGCTTCTGAGGTCGGAGACATTGCCGGCAATACCGACATCCTTAGAGATTTGGTGGAAGGGCAGCTACTGACAAGGCCGGGGACGGCTAGGACGCTAAGAGCCATTGCCGAGTCGGGACGAGACGGTTTTTATGGTGGCGAGTTTGGGGAGGCACTGTTGGAGTTGGGCGCGGGGGAGTACACAAGCAGCGATTTGGAGCGTCCGATTGCGCGCTGGGTTGAACCGATCCAAGTTGACGCATATGGGCACACGATTTGGACGGTGCCGCCGTCGTCGCAGGGATACATCACATTGGCTTCGGCTTGGATTGCCGATGGGTTGGAGATGCCCGATGAACCCAATGACGTTTGGGTTCATCTGTTGGTTGAATCGGCAACGCAGGCGGCCCATGACCGGATGGACGTGCTGCATGAAGGCGCGGATGGGCAAGCGTTGCTGTCACCAGAACGTCTGAAGCCTCGACGAGATGCCATTGACCCCAGTAGAGCTTCAGATGTGAGTACACCTGCCGGAGCAGGAGATACGACCTACATGTGCGCTGTCGATTCTGACGGAATGGGAGTGTCGTTGATCAACTCCAATGCAAGCGGATTTGGAGCGAATCTGATAGCCGGTGATACCGGAATCTTCTTACATGACCGCGGCATTGGCTTCAACCTTGAGCCGGGGCATCCGGCTGAATATGGGCCTAGGCGTCGTCCGCCGCACACGCTGTCGCCGGCTTTGGTTACGAACACGGATGGGAGTTTGCGGATGGTGTTGGGGACTATGGGTGGTGATGCTCAGCCACAGATATTGCTTCAGTTACTGGATCGGATACTCCGGCTTGAGCAAGACTCGACTTGCGCGGTGAACGCTCCGCGCTGGGTGATCTCGTCCACCGATGACGACACCGGCTTCGGAACTTGGAAACACAGCACCGCCCGCCAGGTCGTTATCGAAGACGCCTCAACCGGTTGGGCTGACGGACTAGTAGGTCGTGGGCATCAGGTCGTTGTCGTCAACGACAGTCCGAGCAGTTTCGGACATGCCCACGTCATCAAAATCACCGATGACGGTCAGCTCGAAGCCGCTGTCGACCCCCGCTGCCTAATTGGAACCGTCGAGAGTCTCTAGCAGCTGTCGCGGTCGTCCATATTGTCAATGGTTATTGTCAATGGTTTGACCTGATAAGGGTGGGTAGTGTGAGAAGGTGAGAGGGGTTGTGGCGGCGGCGGGATATGTGCCGCGGCATCGGCTGGACAGAGCCGAAATCCGAGAGTTTTTCAGGGCAGGTGGAGTTGGGTCTGGGCAGCGAAGCGTTGCCGGATACGACGAAGACACCACAACAATGGGACAAGCTGCAACGCAGGCACTGTTAAGCGACCTTTCACCTGCCGCCAGCGATGTTGTCTCAACGGTTGAACCTATAACGCCGGGGGAAGGCCAGGGCAAGCAAGGGACTTTGATGCCGTCGTCGTTGTGGTTCTCCACCACTACCCCTGCCTACTTGGACAAAAACAACTCCTCGATAATGGATGCTGCGCTAGATATGCATGCAGGTGATCCGATTGACGTGGGCGGTGCGCTGCGGTCGGGTCCGGCAATGTTGCGCACGGCATTAGCGAGTCAGGGTGGGCCGCAGATAATGGCAGTTGCTACCGACATGCGCACAGGACTACCGACTAGCGACGATGAAGCCCTAGGCGGTGACGGAGCGGCTGCTGTGCTCATACGAGACGACTCCGAGCAGGCACCCGTCATCGCACAGTACATAGGTGGTGCTTGTGCGAGCTCTGCGTCGTTGGAGCGTTGGAGACTTCCCGACGGGTCGATGTCGACAACGTGGGAGGAGCGATTGGGTGAGTTGTTCGCTGAATGGGTGCTAGAGGGCCCAGTTCAAACTGCCAACATTCAGGCCGAAATCATCAATCTTGGAGTTCAACACATTGGGGTAACGGGAATGAATGCTCGCTTAGCGCGGGCAGTTCGTAAGAAGTTGCACAGCTATCACCCCAAAGCCGCCTTTATTGACATCTTTGACGACACGGTGGGAACGACCGGTACGGCGCATATGTCGTTGATGTTGTGTGCTGCGTTGGAACGGGCGCAGCCAGGTGAGGTCATCATGTTGGTGTCGGTAGACGACGGTGCAGATGTTGTCATCTTGCAAGCAACCAATGCGATTGCCAATTTCAAGCCAATGTGTCCGGTCAGCGCTCAGGTGGCGGCAGGTAAACCGGTGAGCTATGGGCGTTTTTTGGCATGGCGAGAGATGGTTCAGGTTCAGCCACCGAATCGGCCTGCTCCGACGCGGCCATCCACTCCTGCTGTTAGTCGACAACACGGCTGGAAATACGGCCTTCGGGCAAGAAAGGATCCTCAAACGCAAGTATTGCAGACGTCGCCCCAGCGGACGTTTAACTGGCGGGAATCGCCTGAGATGCGTTACACCAACTTGGCGACACAGACGGCGAATGTCAGGAGCTTTGCGGTGGATCGGCTGGCGTATTCGCCGAATCCGCCGGTGATTATGGCGGTGCTGGACTTCGATGGCGGCGAGTGCATGCCGATGGAGCTCACAGATGTGTCGCCTGATGAAGTGGTACCAGGGATGCAGGTAGAGCCGACGTTTCGACGGATGTACACAGCAGAAGGCGTCCACAACTACTTCTGGAAGGCAAGACCAGTGCTATGACCGCAACAAGAAGTTGGTGGTGACGTTATGAGCTCAAGGGGTATCGGCTTCAAGGGCATTACCGACAAGGTCGCGATTATCGGAATGGGTTGCACGCCATTTGGTGAGCACTGGGATATGTCGCTAGATGATCTGATCCGCGAGGCTGCGTATTGCGCTTATCAAAGCGCAGGGATTGACCAAGATGCGGTGGATGCGTTTTGGTTTGGGACAGCGCAGTCGGCAGCGTCGGGCATAGCGATGGCGTCGGCATTAGGCGTTCGCGATAAGCCGGTGACACGGGTTGAGAACTACTGCGCCACAGGGTCAGATGCGTTGCGGGCGGCTTGTTACGGTGTGGCGAGCGGTGCTTATGACGTTGTGCTCGCGTTGGGGGCTGAGAAGGTTAAAGACAGTGGCTATCAGGGACTGAACGCCTTTCCGATTCCTAATGCCGGCACGCAGCTCAATGTCACCGCTGCTGCACGCTATGCCATGGTTTTGGAGGCTTACGCGGCGAAATATGGCCTTGATGTTGAGCGGGCGCGGTATGTGGCGGCGAAAATTGCTGAGAAGAACCACCGCAACGGAGCGCTCAACCCGTTAGCGCAATTCCAGCGAGAAATCAGCGCCGAAAAGATTTGTGAAATGCCGCCGGTAGCAGGAAGGCTGAGCGTGTATGACTGTGCCGGAGTTGCTGACGGTGCGGCTGCGGCGATTGTGTGCCGAGCCGAAGATGCTTCGAAGTATTGCGACACCCCGCTTTATGTAAAGGCGATGGCTTTGGTGACCGGTGATGGAACTGGCGTAGTTGATCCGAGCTATGACTACACGACATTTCCTGAGGTCGTGGCATCGGCTCAGGCTGCTTATGCGCAGGCAGGTATCAGTGATCCGCGCGGTCAGCTCGCTTTGGCGGAGGTGCATGACTGCTTTACCCCGACTGAGCTGATATTGATGGAAGACCTGGGGTTTGCTGATCGGGGATTCGCGCATCAGGCGGTTGTTAATGGCAGGTTCAGTCTTGGAGCGGACCTGGTGGACTTAGCGGTCAACACTGATGGAGGATTGAAGGCTTGCGGGCATCCTGTTGGAGCTAGCGGGTTGCGGATGGTTTATGAGATATGGCTGCAGCTGCGAGGCGAAGCACCGGCTGAGCGGGCAATTCTTGCCGAGCATCGTCAGCGTGGTCTTGGGTTGACGCAGAACCTGGGCGGGTATCCAGGCGAGCTGGTCAGCTTCGTCGGTATTTTTGGAACCTCTTGAGGTTCCAAATCATAAGCACCGCGGCACGACTTAGTGTCATAGCTTCGGCGCTCGTGGCGTCGAAGCCATCGTCATTGTCGACAATGTTTACTGTCATAGGCATCCTCTAACCTCACAGGCATGGCTAAGTGGGATCGGGCACCTGAGCATCCGTTTGAGAGCAACGTCACGAGGTTGCGTTTGCGGCTTGATCCAATCACTCGGGTCGTGGCGCAGGTGCAGTTTTCGCCGGTGTTGAGCGTGCGGGACGACAATTTTGTGGTGGGGTTTCAGGAGCGGGTGCGGCATAAGTATCCGTTGTTGTCTAAGGACACCCAGCATCGGGTGGATCAGGACGGGTCGGGGCGGTTGCAGGTCACGACGGCACCGATTTGGCGTTTCAATGACACTGATGACATGTGGCAGTTGTCTTTGAGTGAGACGTTTGTGTCTTTGCATAGTGCGGAGTACAGCGACCGGTATGACTTTGAGGGGCGATTGCGCTTTGCGGTGGATGCGGTGGCGGAGTTCATTCAGCCGGTGATGTCGACTCGCATCGGGGTGCGGTATACGAATCATTTGACGGGGGCGGCGTTGGAGAATTTGGGGGAGTACATCCGGCCGCAGATGTTGGGGTTGATCAATGTGCCGATTGAGGAGGGTGGGATTTCGTTGCAGTGGACCGCCGCGGATTTTGATGTGCAGGATGCGAGTGTGCGGATTTGTTGGGGCAATGTGCCGGCAGAGACTACGCCGGATGATTCGATTGAGCCGATCAATGAAGACAGCTGGGTGATGGATTTGGACGCTTACTCGGAGAAGTTGGCGCCATTTGACCCGATGGCGTGCGTGGAGGAGGCGTTTCAGTATCGGGAGTTGGTGTATTCGTTTTTCCGGTGGACGGTGTCGAATGAGTTTTTGGACGACCATGGGTCGGAGCCTGAGCTTGACATGGTGTGAGCGGGGTGAGGCGTCGGCGTTGACGCTGCGGTGGTTAGTGAGGGCGTTGGTGTGCTGCTGGCGGTGACGGTGTGAGCGGGGGTAGCGCCGGGCCGGTGCGGCCACTGGTGGGGGTGAGGGTGGTGGATTTGACGGTCGAGCGGGGTGAGCTAGCCGGTCGGCTGTTGAGCGACCTTGGGGCTGAGGTAATCAAGGTTGAGTCGCCTGATGGTTCGGCTGGGCGACGTTTGCCGCCGCTTGATCCAACCGATGCGGGGCATTCGTTGTTTTTCACGATGCGCAACTGCGGTAAGCGCAGTGTGGTGCTGGACTTGACGAGTGACTGTGGTAACGCTGTCGGTGGTGATGATGGTGACAACGACGGTATGGACGGCGCGGCAGTTGGGGATTGGGGGTGGTTTGAGTCGTTGCTGGCTAGTGCAGACGTATTGTTGGACTCTGCTGAGCCGGGGGCGCATGCCGCTCGAGGGCTTGGTGGGCTTGAAGCTGATGAGGTTGTCAAGCGGCATCCGCATCTGATTACTGCTTCGATAACTGCCTACGGTCGTAGTGGGCCTTATGCAGGACGTGATGTCCCCGGGTCGGTGGTTGATGCCACTTCGGGGATGTGCTGGAAGGCTGGATTGCCGGAGCGGGAGCCATTATTTCCGCCAGGAGATATTTCAGGTGACGCAGCCGGATTGATGACGGCGTTTGCAGTGGTGTGTGCACTGATTCAACGACACGGTGATGCCCGAAATAACGCCGCCGACAGAGCAGGCAGCGACAGGGCATCAGGTGGGCAAATGACAGGCGCAGGCCAGTTAATTGACGTGTCCGCTAACGAAGCAGCTGCGCAGATCACCGACTGGTCAATCACCAACGCAGCTCGCAACATTGCACAGGGCAAGGATCCGGTGGAAATCCGTGCCGGTGCTGGGCCGATTTATACGATCATTGCTACCAAGGATGGGTTTGTGCGGCTGGTGGTGATCAGTCTTCGTCATTGGCAGGCGATTCGGGCTTGGTTAGGTGAGCCCGAAGTCTTGCAAGACCCGAAATTCGACAGCTTTCTTGAGCGGATGATGGTTGCTGATTCGATAATCACTCCGCTGTATGAGGAGTTTTTTGCCGACATGACAATGCAGGAGGTCTCTGAGGAAGCTCAGCGGCGAGGCATTGTGGCAACTCCTATACTCAAACCTGCCGACGTGTTGACTTGTGAACATTTTGAGTCACGCAAAACCTTTGACAAGGTGCCACTGGGTAACAAGGTGCCATTGGGGGATAGCGAGTCAAGCGGCGATGAGCGGGTTATGTGCCTGCCGTCGGGGTGGATGGAGATTGACGGAATCCGCCTAGGCCCGACTGGTCGTCCACCGCAGCTTGGCGAACACACCGAGCAAGTTCTGTCTGAGCTGGCAATGACATCTGATTTGTCTCCCATCAACGTCTCCGCTGCCACCTCTACCGTCACTCCAGCTTCTTCCTCTGTCAACGATTCCTCCTCCACTACACCCTCAATCCCTATCGCCTCTGACGCCGTCGACCCTGTCACCTCCACCGCATCTGCTGATGCCTTTCCCCTTGATGGGATTCGGGTGGCGGACTTCGGGCATGGCGGAGTAGGTGTGGAAATCGGAAGAATGCTGGCGGACTACGGTGCCGACGTCGTCAAGGTTGAAAGCCGCTCTCATCCTGATTTTGTGCGGGTTGTTCTGGGTGCTGAGATGTCGCCGAGCTTTGCGTCGTCGTCACGTTCGAAACGGTGCTTTGGGGTGAACTTGAAAACACCCGAGGGGCGTGATCTGGTGCTGGATTGGATCGGCACTGGTGTGGACGTTGCGATTGAAAACAGCTCAACTGGCACGATGGATCGGCTCGGACTTAGCTATGACGCCCTGTCGGAGGCGAACCCTGAGCTGGTGATGGTGTCAAGTCAGTTGATGGGCTCGACTGGGCCTTGGGCTAACTGGAGCGGGTACGGCCCGAACTCGCAGGTGACTGGTGCCATGACACACCTCTGGGATTACCCCGATATGGAGCGTCCGTCCGGGTCGCAGACAATTTTCCCTGATCATTGGGCAGGGCGGATGGGAGCGCTCGGCGTTGTAGCCGCCTTGTATGGCCAACGCAGCGGGGTGCTGGATAAGGGCTGCCATATTGAGGTGTGCCAAGCCGAACAAACCATCGGGGTGATGGGGGACTTGCTTGCAGCCGAGTCTCTTCAGGCGGGTTCTGCGCTGCCTCAGGGCAATCGCCGTGATCGTGGTGTGCCATGGGGGATATTTGCCTGTGAGGGCGATGACCAGTGGGTAGCGATTTGTTGCCGCAACGACGACGAGTGGCGAGCTTTGGCTGAGCTGATGGCTTCTGATGGTGAATCGGGTCTTGTGGGCGAGGACATCGACTCGCTAATAGAACTTGCAGCTCGTTGGGATCGTATTGATGAGATTGAGGCTGTGGTGTCGACTTGGACCCAGAGTCGCAGCAAATATGAGGTAACAGTCGCTTGTCTTGCTGTGGGCGTTCCTGCAGGGCCGATGTTGACATCCAAAGAACAACTTCAAGACGAGCACCTCAAGGCTCGCGGTTTTTTGGTCAACATGGAGCAGCCGCCCTATGGTGATCTGATCGTTGAAGGCCCTGCATTTCACGCCAGCGGCATGAAAACACCCGAAGCTAGACCTGCCCCCGCCCTAGGCGAGCACACCATAGAAATCGTTGCTAAATTAGGCCTTGACGCAGACACCGTTGACGTCCTGGCCACCACCGGAACCCTCGACCTCCCCACCCCATAACTTAGTCGTGGGTAACTTGAGACAACAGCCATAGTCAAAGCATAATTTTATGTAATATAGTGTTAATATGTCCATTGTCTCAGATGCGTTCCTTGGTGTCGTCATAACTCTCCTGTCGACAGCGTTGTTATGGGTGTTGGCTTGGTTAGCCAACCAAGCCCGCGCTAGGAGTCGGTGGGGTTTTATCCATGCGAATCATGTGACAACGGTGCTTTCAGCGTCGACTGAGGTGGATACCGGTGAGTACCTTCGCCCTACAACGGGGATTGGCCAGGCGAAGGCTTTAGCTGTCTTGGCACCGTCGCTGCGGCGAGGTTGGAAATCTATCGATCTGCAAAATGTTGTGTTCCCTGAAGAGATACAAGGTCGTGAACTAGAAGGTGACATCATCCTCATCGGTGGTCCCAAGACAAATGAAGTAACTAAGAGGGCACTTGAAAAGTGTGGGGGTGACTTTGGTGTGTCCCAGGATGGGTCAGTCATAACTGCGCATAACGAGACCTACAGCGGAACCGTACACGAGACAAATCGCGATTATGGATTGATAATCAGGGCAGAGAATCCGTTTGCTGCTGGACGGAAGATGGTGCTGTTGTCAGGTTGTCACACCTATGGAACTATCGGTGCAGCACGATTTTTTGTTGAGTCGAAATTGCCACGTGGGAACTTTGCGATGGTGGTTGAGACGCAAGTGCAGGGCAAACATGCTTTGCCTCCACGAATGAGATGGTGTAGCGACTAGATCAGCGAGCTATGTGGACGCCGTAATAGTGGATGTCGCAATAGTGATTTTGACTAGCGTTTAGGGTGTAGGTAGCAGAGGTTGTCGATGTTTGAAGTCATAGAAGAATTAAGCACGGCGAAGTGCCAGTGCGATGAGCACAACGAAGACGGCTATGTGATCACAGATCGTGTTGTTGCCGTATTTGATGGTGCCACCGACAAAGCCAACTCAGCGCACCCAAAGCCAGGCCGTCAAGCGATGTTGGCAATGAAGCAAGTAGCGACTGATTTAGGCGACACAGACGATCCTGAGATCGTTGCCAAGCAGTTGCATCTCGCTGTTCAGTCCGTTTGGGATAATGCGAAAGAACCGGTTGCAACGGCTGCGGTCTTGCTTGCCGAAGAACGCAAAGTGGTGCGAATAGGCGACATATCTGTTGGCATTAATGGGAAATTTGATGTCCCAAGAAAGCGAATAGATGAGATAGCAGCTGCAGCTAGAGCTGCTTTGCTCAGTACTTTGCTTACCAAAGGGGCGTCAGTTGATGAGCTGCGTGACACTGACCCAGGGCGTGAGATGATATTGCCGCTATTGCAGGAAATGAATCGATGGGCCAATGTTTCCGGTCACGAGCTGGGGTTTCCTTCTATCAACGGGAATGGGACACCGACTGAGATGATTGATGTGTTTGAAGTTCCGGTGGGTGGTGAGGTGGTTCTAGCTAGTGACGGTTATGTCAATCCGCAGGCAACATTGGAGTCGAGCGAGCAACTTGTGGAGGAGTTAAACCGCACGGATCCGCTTTGTATTGGGCCACCACCGGGTACTAAGGGGATTATGCCAGGGCATGGGAGTTTTGATGACCGGACCTATGTTCGGGTGCGTATGGATTAGTGGAGGACAAACGGGAGGGGTTTTGTGAGGGGTGTGGAAGGCATAGGGGGTCTGATTGCGGTGGGTGTTTGCCGGAGCTAGATCCGCCGAGGTATTGCCGGCAGTGCGGAGCATGGCTAGCTACGCAGGTTTCGCCTGAAGGTTGGACGGCGAGATGCCGCAAACATGGGGTCATGCGACCGTAACAGCCAGCCATAGCCGGCACCCAAAACCGGTGACGTCCCCGAGAGGGCACGCGAAAGGGTGATAACTCTGTTGACTTAGGGTGTGGAAACGTCACAAGTAATTGCCGCGGATCAGCGACATGTGCTGCATCCGTACCAGATTTTTGACACCTACCTGACCGACCCCGTTTTGCCTATTGCCAACGGCGCTGGCGTCGCACTCGTCGACACAGACGGCAACGAATACATCGACGCTGTTGGCGGAATGTGGTGCACCAACATAGGTCTAGGCCGTGACGAGATGGCCCAAGCCATTGCCGTTCAGGCACGAGACCTTGCCTACTCCAATCCCTTTACAGACATGACCAACGTGGCGTCGGTTCGCCTCGCCGAACGGCTGGCAGAGCTAGCGCCGGGCAACTTGAACAGGGTCTTTTTCACCTGTGGCGGCTCCACCGCCAACGACGCTGCCTTGCGACTCATTCAGTACTACTGGGGCGTTCGCGGCCAACCACAACGACGCCATATTTTGAGCCGCGCCGACTCATACCATGGCACGACCATCGCCACGATCTCTCTTGGTGGCAAGGCCGCAGATCGGGTGCCGGAGTTCAACTACCTCACCGACGACTTCCATCATCTGAGCTCCCCCAACGCCTACCGATACGCCAACGGTCGAAACGATCAACAATTCGCTGATGACCTGGTCGACGAACTCATCGCCAAGGTTGACTCGCTAGGCGGACCCGAACACATAGCGGCACTGTTCGCAGAGCCGGTCATGGGCGCAGGTGGAGTCATCCCGCCACCTGCGGACTATCTGCAACGCATCTGGCGGTACTGCCGAGACAACGAAATCCTGTTCGTCGCAGATGAGGTGGTCACCGCATTCGGGCGGCTAGGGGAGTGGTTCGCGTCGGAGTCGTTGTTCGGCATCACCCCAGACATCATCACCTGCGCGAAAGGACTCACATCGGGGTATCTACCGCTCGGCGCTGCCAGCTTCAGCGACGAAATTTTCGACGTGATCTCTGAGCAAGGCCATGGTCGCTACTTCGCGGTGGGTTACACCTACTCGGGGCATCCGGTGTCGTGCACCGCGGCGCTCAAAAACATTGAGATCATTGAACGCGAAGGCATTCTCGACCATGTGAAAGCAGTTGGGCCGTATTTCATGGAGCAACTTGAAACGCTTGCTGACCTGCCGATGGTGGGCGACGTCCGCGGCTCGCACCTCATGGGCTGCGTGGAGTTCGTGGCAGATCGTGACACCAAGCGCAACTATCCCGACGAGGTCGGCGTGGGCAAGCGGGTGTCAAATGAAGCCGACAAACTTGGGCTGATCGTTCGACCGATTGACAATCTCAATGTCATGTCGCCGCCGTTGGTGATTAGCCACGCCGAGGTGGACGCCATTGTCGCTCGACTGCGTGAGGCAATCCTGGCAGCCCGAGCGCAGCTTGAAGCCGAAGGGCTTTAAGGGGTGCATAGACGGTTCTGGGCGTCGTCATCGTCAATGTCGTCATCGTCGATGTTGACAACGACATCGTCGCTGATGCTGTCGGTGACGTTTTTAGCAGCGACACTGGCGGCATGCTCGACGACAACATCAGATGAAGCGTCAGTGTCGGCGGGGACGTCTGTCAACGACACCGCAGATGAGCCATCGACCACTCTCGACGACGTTGAGTTTCTTGGTGACCTTGACTTGTTTGCTGATATTGACTTTGGGATTGCCCAAGACGAGGACATCCCAAGTGAGCCAGGCGAACTTGTTCCAGTTGAATGCCCGGAGAGTTACACAAACACCGAATTGCTATGTCTGATAGTGACGGTTCCGCTGGATTACGACAACCCGGCACAGGGCAACACTGAGATCAGCATGGGGGTTTGGGTCGGCAGCGACGCGGGGCAAACAATGGTGATGCTCCAAGGCGGACCCGGTGGTGCTAGCAGTCAGCTAGCCGACTTCTATCCACCGCAGAGCTATACGCAAGTCTTTATAGACCAGCGTGGCACCGGTTTTTCAGGCAACAGCCTGGACTGCACCGAATATGACGAAGTGATCATCGCCGCATGGGAGGCAACCGGTGACGAAGCCGACCTGATTGGTGATGCTGCCCTTGCGGACTGCGCAACCCGACTGAACGCCGACCCACTGGTGGCACACACCAACTCCAAAAGCCACGCAGCAGATGTCGCTTATGTAATGGAGCTGCTCGACAGTGACAACTGGATGCTCTACGGCGTGAGCTACGGCAGCACCATTGCCCTGGAGGTGCTGCGAGACCCGCCGCCGGAGCTTCAAGCTGTCGTTCTTGACGGGGTCTACCCGCCTGACATAGATCAAACGACTGCATTGGCACGCTCAGCTCGGAGGGCGCTTGACTCCATTACCGCAGCATGTGAGGCTGACGTCTACTGTGCATCGGTTATTGGTGACGTCAACTCCACGATGAACGAGCTGATTGAGCGACTTAATGCCAATCCAGTTGAGGTGCCGTTGGCTGCTGAAGACACTCGCCTCGGCGAAGCACTGACCGTCAGCCTTGATGGGGACTTGCTCGCCGACATTGTCTTCGACTACCTCTATCAGGAGTATCTGATTTCGTTCGTGCCGGCGTTGTTGGCGGGCGTTTTTGCCGGTGACGAACGGCTGATTCACTCGCTGACCGCTTTCGGCGTGGACTATGACGCAGCACTGCTCGCACAGGTATCAGAGGGCACATACTTTGCTGTTTCGTGTTCGGATCGTTTGGCGACTACAACGCCGCCGCCGGAAGGGTTGGACGCTTTTCAGACTGTTGTGCTAGGGGAGGGACTAGCACCCGACTGTGCGCATTGGGATGTGCCGAGTGCGCCGCCGGCTCAGCCGGTTAGCTCAGAGTTGCCGGTTCTGATGCTGGCAGGACAGTTTGATCCGATCACACCGGTGACACTTGCTCGTCAGGCTGCGGTCACATTGGTGAATTCGGTTGTGGTGGAACGTGAGGGGTTGAGCCACGGGATTTGGGCTAGCGGCGACGCCTGCGTTGACGCTATTGCTGCGGATTTTGTGGCTGATCCACGAGCCGATGTGGACATCTCCTGTAGTTACGAAGCCAACCCGATGCGCTTCATTGCCCTATAGATGCAACCCAATAAATGCAAGTAGTCACCCTTGAGGGAGCCATAGCTTTAGCCGGAGGATTTCCAGCGTTGGCGGGTATCAACTTGGATATCTCACGCGGTGAAATTGTGCTCTTGCGCGGTGTCAACGGTGCCGGAAAGTCCAGCCTGTTGCACCTCATTGGTGGGCTGACACGTGCCAGCTCAGGCAAGGTCAATGTTCTCGACTATGACCTGAGTCCAGGCAGTGATGCAGCACAACGAGCTGCGGTGCGCAGACGGGTTGGAATGGTCGGTCATGACGCCGCTTTATATGGCGACTTGACCGCTGTGGAGAACTTGAAGTTTTTCGCAGGTATTTCTCGT
Organism: Actinomycetota bacterium; assembly: GCA_012271125.1. Classification (GTDB taxonomy): domain Bacteria; phylum Actinomycetota; class Acidimicrobiia; order Acidimicrobiales; family Aldehydirespiratoraceae; genus JAAXHB01. Next base: position 22,510 of record JAAXHB010000084.1, read on the forward strand.
GTCGGTACGCAAGGGGTTGGCGATGCGCTGGAGCGGGTGCAGCTGCCGGAACGAACTCATGATGTGCCAGCTGGTCAGTTATCGGCAGGGCAACGACAACGAGTGGCGTTGGCGGCCTTGATTGTTCGCCGTGCTGAGCTATGGCTGCTGGACGAACCACATGCAGGGCTTGACACGTCAGGATGCGATCTTGTTGACGACGTCGTGCGCGAAGCGGCAACTGCCGGTGCCACGGTGATTATGGCGTCACATGAACATTGTCAAGATTTGGCGACCAGAATCGTCACATTGACCGGTGGGATAGTGACGGCTGACTCGTCGTCGTCATTCTCTTCGCCGCCGGCATCGTTGTCGCAGATGTCGTCGTCATAAATGAGAGGCGAAAGCACAGCCATGGGCGACGTGTGGCTTGTAACGAAAAAAGACCTTAAGGTCGAGTGGCGCTCCCGAAGTGCTGTCGGTCATCTGGTGCCGTTTGCCATTTTGGTGTTGGTTTTGTTCGGCTTTGCCCTCAACGCCAACCGTCCGACACTTGACTTGGCGACACCTGGGCTGTTTTGGATGTCGTCGTTGTTCGTGGCAGTCATTGCCGTGCAGCGTTCGGTGAACATTGAGTCAAGCGACTCGGCGCAGCGGATGATGTTGTTGAGCGGCATGTCAGTGGCGGCGATTTTTTTAGGCAAGGCAGCAGCGGTTTTAGTGAACTTATTGGTCACGCAGCTGGTGCTTGTGGTGGGAGTGCTGGTTTTGTTCGAGGCAACGGTCGAGTCCTGGGGGTTGCTGGTAGCGGCGACGGGTGTGGCTGCAGTGGGGCTGGCGGCTGCGGGTAGTTTGTTAGGCGTTGTGGTGGCCGGGACCCGATCTTCAGTGCTGCCGCTACTGCTATTGCCGGTGTGCGCGCCGGTTCTGATCGGCGCGACTCGAGCTTTCGATGACGCCTTGGGAACCGCCGCTCTCAATGGCTGGGCGTGGGTTGGACTGCTCGGAGTGTTTGCATTGGTGAACTTGGGTTTGGGTGCGTTCACCTACGGCGCATTATTGGAAGACATCTAGTTCTGACGATGTTTAGGCAACTCATAGCGGTAACTAATTCACGAATGGGTGTTGCGCACACGGGATCAGGGTTCACCCGCGTCCTTGGCTGGATAACACTCGGCGGGTTCGTGGTGGTGGCAGCGCTCGGCTTGGTGTCGACGGAACCCGATCAAATCCAGGGCGACGCAGTTCGCATCATTTATGTGCATGTGCCTGTGGCGATCAATGCGTACTTGGCGTTCATATTGACGGCTGCGGGTTCGGTGGCATGGCTCTGGAAGCGTTCGGTTTGGTGGGATTTGGTAGCGCACTCAGCGGCAGAAATCGGTCTGCTGTTTTGCGGCTTGACGCTAGTCACCGGCATGTTGTGGGGGCGGCCAACCTGGGGTGTCTACTGGGACTGGGGCGACGTACGTCTCGTGACCACGCTGATTTTGTTTTTGATAATGGTCGGCTATTTGGCTATTCGCTCAACGGCGTCGTCACCGGCGTCAAGCGCTACTCGAGCAGCTGTTGTGGGGTTGATAGGCGCAGCGAATCTGCCAATCGTGAACCAGTCGGTGAACTGGTGGGCTAATCGCACCTTGCACCAGCAGTCGTCGTTGACCGATGGGAAACTGGAGGATCTGACGCTGCTTAGCCTCGTTTTGGCGATTGTGGTTGGAGTGATGACGGTGCTGTGGTTGCTGGTTCATCGATTCAGGATCGGTTGGCTGCAACGACAACTGGCTGAGCAAGGACTTGAGGAGGCGTTGGCAGAACGGCGAGCCGAAGCAGGACAAGCAGAGCAATGACATCGGCTGGGTTTGTTTTCGGAGCGTGGGCGCTGGTGCTCAGTTCGGTCATGGTCTATGGCGTGTGGTTGCTGCGCAAGGGTCAGCGGTTGTCAAAGCAGGTTCAATCATCGCGCAGACGTTGGCTCGACACGTCCACAAGCTAAATGCCTGACGATGACCTAAACCGAGACCTAAGCCCGCTTCGACCGCGGGGTGCGCCGGCAACTGCTCAGCGTTGGAAGCGAGGTGTAGCAGCTGTAGTTGTTGCCGGGGTCTTGCTGGGTGTTGGCTTTTTGGCTGCCAACTTGCTGGGAGACGCGGCACTGTTCTTTTACAACGTTGATGAGGCAACCGAACGACGAGACGAGCTCGGCTCGCAACGTTTCCGAGTCCAGGGCACACCGCAGGGCACACCGGTCGACGGGTTCCTCGGCGACCAGACAGCTATCGGGTTTTCGATTGGTTTCAACTCAGTAGTCATGGACGTCGTTCATCTAGGCGATCCGCCGGAGTTGTTTCAGCCTGGGGTGCCGGTAGTGCTTGAAGGTGCCTGGCACAGTGGTGCCACGCCCGTGGGTTCGCCAGGGTCAACCGATTCGTGGCATTTTGTGTCGGATCGGATGCTTGTCAAGCACGACAACGACTACCGCAACCGCGA
>JAAXHB010000085.1 GCA_012271125.1 Actinomycetota bacterium
TTGAATGTGCTCACGCAAGCGTTGCGCGCATTCAAGCCCGCCAGCCCAACTCTTGTTCATGCCAAAGGTTTGATCTGTGAGTGATGTTGGGTTAGAGAGGTTTGTGCTTGGGGTTGACCTAGATGGCGTAGTTGCGGACTACCCCGGCGGGTTTGCGCCTTATGCGGCGCAAGCAACTGGCGTTCAAGTTGAAGATCTGGTTGCTAGGTCTTCGTACAACTTTGATGAGTGGGGTCTTGATAAAGAGACCTACGAGGAGTTGCACAAGTTTGCGGTAGTTGAGGATCGGCTGCTCTCGAAGTTGCCGGTTATTGATGGTTGCGCCGAGGCGCTGTGGCGACTCTCTGATCTTGGCGTGTGGATTCGGGTAATCACGCATCGGTTGTATGTCAACTGGGGTCATGCTGAGACAGTCACCGACACCGTCAACTGGCTTGACGAGCATCAAATTCCGTACCGAGACATCTGCTTTCTAGGCAACAAGCCCGAAGTCGGCGCCGACTGCTACATCGACGACGCCCCCCACAATGTCGAAGCACTGCGAGCTCACGACTGCTATGTGATTACCTACGACCAGTCCTACAACGCCGAACTAGACCCCCCGCGGGCACGCAACTGGGTTGAGGCAGAACAGCTCATCTTTGACCGCTATGTGGAATGGAGCGGACCAAGAGGCGTGGAAGTGCCGCTGCCTGGCTTGGAGCGTGAGGACACGGCTCGGATTGCTCGCAATCGCGCTCACCTAGTTTGAACTAAACGCCTCTCCTGCAGACGTATCAGTTGGCACTTCAGCTAGTTCGACTTCTTCGCCTGTTCGGGCAGACATAGCAGCAGCAATTGCTAACTGAAGCGAGCTGCGTGCCACATCTAGCCCCGGACTTAGTGCCACTTCTACCAAAGCCAGCATTTGTTCCCTGAATCCACAGAGTTCATCAGCCGGCAACGAAACCGACACTCCGTCAAGCTCCAACGTCGGCACAGGCCAAAACACCAAACGCACAACTCGTGTGCTGCTCGCTGCCTCCAGCGAAGCAACCGCCACACCGTCATTGAATTTCAAGTTCGCCGTTGCGAACTTGCCATTACCAAAGCGAATCTCTACATCAATGCCGACATCAACACTGCCGACTTCTTGTCCGCCGGAGGTGGCAAACCGTGTTGTCATGACATCCTCTACGTTGCTTCCAATCGCTTCTGTCAATATTGGAAAGAATCCGCACCCCAACTGCATCAACACGCCGCTTTCATCTCTAGACGGCGCAGTCACCGATAGTTGCACATGATGCGTATCCATTTCTCGCATCTCAGAAACAAAACGCTGCACCGGTTTCGTGTGAAGCAGATTCGCACCGACCATGACCCCGTTCCCCAAAGCATTAATCGAGCTCAACTGATCTAGTTCGTCAAGAGTCGTCGCTGAAGGCGTTTCCACAAGCACCGCTCGCAAGCTTTGCTCCATCTCAACGGCAACTTCTTGAGCAACGCCAAGGCAAGCCTTAGCCGGCACGGCAACCACCAACGCTTCACAGCAACGCGCGAGTTCGGCAACGCTCATGGCTGCACAGTCAAAGTTGTCCCCAAATGCCTTAGCTCGATCTGTGGTCGGGTCAAGACAAGCAAAGCCGACCAGCTCAACATCATGACTACGCAGTTGGCGCAACGCCTCAGCATGCAGCGTTGCCGCTTTTCCCGCCCCGATTATTCCAATGCGACGCAGCCCGTATGACATATTCACGCCCATTCTCTACAGATAAATCGTCGCTATTCACTTGCTAGCGGGTATTTTCTGAGTCGTGAATCAAGCGAGCGAGAGTCCAGAAGCATCATCTAGCCCTAACCAACCGCCCCTTCTGGAGCTACAAAAGCTTGACGTCAAGATCGAACAGCTCCAACATCGCCTCGAAACACTCCCTGAACGAGTGAGACTAAACGAAGCATTAGAGGAGCGTGCCGAGAAAGATCGCCTGATTGAGGAGACATCGGCTCGGCGTGTGGAAGCGGCACTCAGCCAGGAACGCTATGAAGGCGAAGCCGGAGTTCTCGAGGAAGCTGCCAAAGCCAAAGACAATCAGCTCTACTCAAGCACCGGCTACGCGATCCGGGACTTGCAAGCGCTACAGACCGAGATTCAGGCACTGCGAGCCCATCAGGCCAGCTGTGAAGAGCAGGCAATTCAGGCAATGGTCGAAGCCGACGAGCTCAGCGCAGCCTTGACCGATCTAGAAACCGAGCGCAACACGCTTGATGAACGAGTCACCGTGTTGCAATCGGAGCTAGACGCTGTTGCTGCCGACATCACTGCCGAAATGACAGCTGCTGAAACCGAGCGTGGCGACATCGCTGCTCAGATCGATTCGTCGACTCTTGGCACTTATGAGCATTTGCGTCAACAATTTGGTGACCGCACCGCAGTGTCATTTGACCCGAGTCGTGGTTGTGATTGTTCGATTCAGATGCCCTCCGGTGAGATTTCTCGGATCAAGCGCTGCAGTCCTGGTGATGTGCTTGAATGCGACGAATGCGGACGCATGGTGCTCCGTTAATCCCACAGCCTGTATCGCCCTGCCCGCGCCGGCACTCTGCTTACGCACCCATCCCCGCCGGTGCCTGTCGCACCCGCTAGCACCCCGCATAACAAACACTTGCTGAACGACTAGGTCATGCTTTTTTGGTTTATCGCTTTTGGAGTCATTGGTGTAGCTCTTGTCTTTGACAGCAGGGGAGTGGACTTTCGCTTCGTCGCCGCTGGAAGCATCCTGCCGTTACTTGAAGTCGTGACTGGCTCGCCATGGTTTTTGCACACTCTGGTCGTCAATGTCGGAATCCTTGCTGTGGTCATGTTCGCCACTGCTAAAAAAGGGCGCAAACTTCTGCGCCGCCAATGGCTTGGCTTACCAATCGGGTTGATGATGTTCTTAATCGCCGCTGGGGTATGGCAAAGAACCGAACTGATTGGATGGCCCTTCTTCGGGGTTTCCAAAGGAATCGGGGAGGGCAAGCTCCCTGCCTTTGACCGTCCGCTAGTTGTTTTGCTGATCCTCGAACTAGCCGGCATCGCCACTTTGGTCTGGTTCACCCGAACCCGTCAACTCAATAACCCTTCCAACCGTCGAATCTTTTACAAAACCGGACGCCTCCCACCCCGCCCTGAGGGGTAAAGGCGGGGAGTTGGCCTGTAGGCGGGATTCTGTCCCAGAGACTGTTGCCAGCCTCCGTGGATGACCATCTATCTTTGCGATCTACCCGGGAGTGTCTACGAGCGGGCCGCCCTCTCCCTGCTTGATCTTGCTCCGAGTGGGGTTTACCTAGCCGTTTGGTCGCCCAAACGCTGGTGCGCTCTTACCGCACCTTTTCACCCTTACCGCCCCACCAAATAGCGGGCCGGCGGTTTGTTTTCTGTGGCACTTTCCTGCGGGTCGCCCCGACTGGCTCCTAACCAGCACTCTGCCCTGCGGAGTCCCGACCTTCCTCAGCTTGTAAACAAGCCGCGGCCATCTAGCCAACTCCCCGCAATTCACGCTAGCGATAGCCCATAGCGCTTTAGCCTGAAGGTGTCTATGTCTCAAGATTTGCTCCCATGTCTCAAGATTTATTAGCTGCTCACGGCGGCTGGAAAACGCTGCTAGCGACCCTTATTAGCGGCGACGACACTGGCAGCAAAGTCGGCAATAGCAAAGCCGGCAATAAGGACATTGGCGGCGACGCAGCCCAAGCAATGCTCACAACGATCCTCTCCGCCGACGCAACCGACGCTCAGATCGCCGCCTTCATAACCGCTTTAGCGATGAAAGGCCCCACCGCCGACGAACTCAGCGGCATGGTCGCCTCGCTGCTGGATGAAGCCGTGCCGCTAGACGTCCCCGACGACACCATCGACATTGTCGGCACCGGTGGCACAACCTTTCGCCGTGAACACGCCCTCAATGTCTCCACGATGGCGTCGCTGTGCGCAGCCGCAGCCGGCGCAACCGTGTGCAAACATGGCAGCGTCAAAGCGTCATCAACATCGGGAAGCTTTGACCTGCTCGAGGTGCTGGGTTTCAACATCGCCATCACGCCCGATGCCCTGTCTCAGATGGTTCACGAAACCGGCGTTGGCTTTGCCTTCGCCAAGTCGTTTCATCCAGCGATGCGCCATGTCGCGCCGGTGCGTACTCAGCTGGGCATCCCGACTGTGTTCAACCTGATAGGCCCGTTAGCACACCCTGGCAGGGTCATGCGCCAAGTCGTGGGCGTTGCCAAAGCAAGCGACACTCGCCCGATTGCTGAAACCTTGCTGTACCTGGGTTCCACCCATGCGCTAGTTGTAAACGGTGACGGAGCCTTTGACGAACTAACAACCACAGGACCCAACACCGTTATTGAAGTGTGTGACGGCAACATAAGCGAATACATGTTGGATGCCAACGACGTTGGACTCGACCGTGCCGATATGTCTGACCTAATAGGTGGCGACGCTCAAGTCAACGCAGCGATCCTGCGCACGATTGCGACAGGGGAGTCGTCATCAACTCCGTC
>JAAXHB010000086.1 GCA_012271125.1 Actinomycetota bacterium
CGACCGCCGCAGCTGACGACGACTGCAGCGGCGACAATTGCGATGCCAATTACGACGACGGCTGCGACGGCTCTGTCTCCTCAATCGGTGCGACGTTCAGTACCAGCCCTTCTATTGCCATCACCTCAACGGAGTCCCCTGGCGCGATTTTCGATGCTCTTGTTGCTCGTGCCCGCCATGGCGCTCCGTCTATAACGACGACTCCTTCTGTGCTGATGCCTTCTGGTGCGACACCGATTGCGCCGATCATGTGCTCTCGTCCAATTGTCGGTAACGAAAATCGGGCACGCACCATTGCCGGCATCCCGACCATCATTGCCAACACCACGCCAACGAATCCTGAAATCGTCGCCACCCATCCTGCGGCTAGTCCATCGAAGCCAAAGCCGTCAAAGAGGCTCAATGATCCGATTGCCAAACACACCGTGGCTATGGCCGTCCATACTCTCGGCACGCCTGTTTGTATGTCTATGCAGTATCCAAATGCTGCTACTAGCAAAAAGGCCACACCCGCCCAGCTAAAGGGTTGTGCCGTTAATCCATAGCACCCCAGCAGCAAACATGCTGCTCCGACCACGCCGGCGATTCCAACTCCGGCGGTGTAGAGCTCAAATATCAACAACACCCCTGCTGCCAGAAGGAGCAAATATGTGACTGCTGGGCTTGCCGCGGTGTGCATGTATTGATCTAGCAGTCCTAGTTTGGCGAAGCGCACGCTGCTGAGCGGCGTTCTTGTCGGCTCATCACCGGAGGTGTCTATTCCGCTGCGAAATCCGGGCAAATCCAGCACGAAAAACGGCAAGGTCGGTGCCTCACGTCCGATGCCAAGCGCAACCGCGTCAGCTGCGGAGATCGTGTCGTCTACAAGTCGACTTCGCACTGCTGCGTAGTCGTCGTTCATTAAGTCAGCGTCAATCACCGCTACGCCGGTGTCGCCAAGCCGTGACCCATGCGCCAACGCCAAATCGTCGGCAACGCCCGCTAACTGCGCTATCCCGCCGCGTGCTTGCGCCCCGGACGGCCCGACCCACATCGTCACCGGCAAGGGCGCATCATGAATGACCTGCGCCAGCTCAACTAGCTCATCATCAGACAAAGTTGTCCTAGAACTATCAACCTGCAGCACCAACGCAATCGACCCATCATCACCCGCCCGCTCAATTGAATCAACTATGAACGACGCCAAAATCCCGTTGAGATCACCCGAAATCTCCACCACATCAACCACATCATTACCAGAGCCAGTCTGCGCCCCCCCAACCCCCACAGAGAACAACATTTGCACCACCAACGCCGTCAACAAACACCACAAAACCTTCCTCATTCAGACCACCTCACTTGCACCTACAACGCTTGCGCATTGCGAGAGTTGGCTGGCGGGGTTGAATGCGCGCAAC
>JAAXHB010000087.1 GCA_012271125.1 Actinomycetota bacterium
TATGTATTTTGTGCCAGTTGGGGTGTCTAAAGATGTACGCGTTTCCTCTGGTTGCCAAGTGTTGATGTAAATCTCTATTGTGGGGTTTCTGGTTGTAGATAAACTGTCGTAGCCTTTTGATGTATGTATTGGATTAAAGTTTGTCATGTGTTGTATCTGGCATGATGTGTGTCCACGGGTTACCGTTGATGTTTTCATTCTTCTGCTTTGTGGGTGTGGTCCACGTTGTGTTGCATGTAAGATGGGGTTTGTTGGCATGTCATGTTGTAGCTCTTGTTGTCTAGTGTTACGTTTGATGTTGTAAATTTCGTTTGTGTTTTGAATTGTGGGTGTAGTCACCATAAATGTTGATCTCGTTTGCGGAATATATTTTGTGCCAGTTGGGAGTGGTCAATTTGTTGACGTCTTGCAATGTAGGTGTGTCCCGTGGTGGCTTCTGTTGAAGTAATTTTTTCCGTGCTGTGGTGTGGGGGTGTAGATAAACTTAAGTAGACATCTTATGCTGTGGTTAGATGTTGCTAATGTTTGGGCGTGTCTGTGTCATGTGGTGTGTCCTATAATTGCCAAGTGTTACCTTTGATCTTCGAGCTGTTTTGTGGGTGTAGTCCCCCTAGTTCATGTACATTATGAGGGTGGCGATGTTGATGTGTCTCCTATGAATTTTGCCTTTGTTCTTTGAGTATTGGTTTATGATTGTGAAGGAGTACCTAAGAGTTACCGTTAATGTTTAAAATCTGCTGTGAAATAAGGTTGTGGTCTTCTAGATCTTCCTGTATAATGAATGCTGTTTGGGGGGTTGTTGTTTTGTTTGCTTGTCTGATGATGTAGGCGTGTCCTTTGGTTGCCAAGTAGTGCTCTGGTTTGTTGGTGCTGTCCCAATGAAAATTCTTAACCGTAGACTTAAATCACTGAGTTAGTAGGTGTGGTCCCAATGATTATCCTAGATCCCTTTTATTTTGTTCCAGTTGGGTGGTTTTGTTGGTGTGTCTTACAATGTATGCTTGTCCGCCAAGTGTTACCTTTGATGTTGTAAATCTCTGTATTGTGGTTTGTGGTTGTAGTCCTATTATA
>JAAXHB010000088.1 GCA_012271125.1 Actinomycetota bacterium
TCGTTTGTTGAGTGTGTCGACGAGGTTGAAGTCTGTGCTCAAGGACTAGTTGACACGGGTGCGCCGCGATGGTTAGCGGTGGCCTGGATAGTCCAAATTGTAGATAGCGGTGTTGAGCCGACACCTGCGGCGGTACGCCGATTTAGCGATATCGGTGACGCCCATCACTATGTTGCCTATATAGAGCGGGCTGCGAAGCTTGGGATAACCCAAGGTTGTGGCGACGGGTCACGGTTTTGTCCTGATGACACTGTGACCCAGCCGCAGATGACTGCGTTTTTGGCGCGGGGCTTTGAAATGCTTAAGCCAGAAATGGTTGGACCGGAAGCGGTTAGACCGGAAATGGTTGTAACTGTGTCGTTAGTCCAGCCAGTGAGCGTCTCACAAGATAATCCTGTTCTGCAACCAGCACCCCAAGTTGATCCGGCTCCCCAAGAAGTGCCTGTTGTTCAAGAAACCGGCGACATGTTGCGCCATGACTTTTATTACGTGGATCGGGTTGGGTTAGCAGCCTTAGAAGTGGTTATGGATGTGTTGGCTAATGACGATTGTGTGACGACTTGCAATGTGAGTATCAAGTACGCGCCAAAAGTAGGCACCACAACATGGGATGCCGACACTCAGCGTTTGTTGTATTCGATCCCACAAGGCACACCCTTGCCGGATTGGGCTGTGTCGTTTGGCTACGAAACCGACACCTCGCCATGGAACGCCATCGTCACAATTGTGTTCAACGAAATCCCACTGACTGGACCGCTGGTTGACACTCTCACCGACAAGACCTACGACATTGAGCATTTGGATAGTCAGTCGTTCAGCGTTGATTTAGATGACGTTTTAATGGGGGCATCATGTGATGCGGGTTGTGCCAATGTGGTCGTCACAAGCAGTCCTAGCACTGGTTCTTTGAGTGCTTATGACTCCGCGAATGACAAGTTCACTTACACGATTGGCGACAATGTTGACATCCCCGAGCAGGCGACGTTTCAGTTCGAAACTAACGACTCACAAAGCCCCGCAACCGTGACCGTCAATATCGATGTTCGCAAAACGTTTCAACAAATCGCTAACGGCGACAATTTCTGGTGCGGGATCAGCGACCGAGTCGGCAGCACCAAGGGCAGCATTTATTGCGCAGGCATCGACGATGACAACGTGATCAGCGACATTCCTAGCGGTTCTACCTATGTGGAGATCACCGCAGGCGAAGATCATGTCTGTGCACGCAAGACTGATAACACTGTTGAATGCTGGGGCGACAACGATGATGGCGAATCAGCAGACCAGGGTGCCACCACGTTCAAACAGATCGACGCGGGTTACAACCTGACATGTGGCATCAAAACAGACAACGACATCAGCTGCTGGGGCTCTAACGAAGACAACGCTCGCAGCAACGCCCCAAGCGGAGACCATAAATACGTAAGCGTCGGTGACAAAGCAGCCTGCGCAATAGACAACAACGACAAGGCAACCTGCTGGGGCAACAACGACAACAGCCTGCAAACCGAACCAAGCGACGACTTCAAATCCATCACTGTCGGCGGCGGGCACGCCTGCGCAATCAAAACAACCGACACGATCACATGCTGGGGCAACAGCAACGGCGATGCCGTAGTCCCAAGCGATGCGTTCGCCGAACTAGCCGCAGGCGAAGACCACACATGCGGACGAAAGACCGACAACAAAATCGTGTGCTGGGGATCGCCTTGGTCAGGCGATAGCTCACTTTTGGAACCACCCATGGACAGCTTCAAAGCACTCACAAGCTTTGAGCAAGGAAACTGCGCACTCCAAAACAATGGTGTGGCAAGATGCTGGGGCATTCCCTACTATGGAGCCACCGCGCCACCCGCAGAAGCGTTCACCATGTTAAGCGGAGACAGCGACACGGTCTGTGGCATAAAAAAGAGCAACAATGAACTCACTTGTTGGGGACGAGCTGGTTCATCGAACCAAACATCTCCACCTGATGGTGCATTTACGCACGTTTCTGTTGCTGAACTACATGGTTGCGGAGTAAAGGATGACGGCAACGTTGATTGCTGGGGAAACACTTTGAACGGCAAAGCTGCGGATCAAAGCGGAGACTTTTCGCAGGTTTCGGTCGGCGAATGGTTCTCTTGTGGACTGAAATCTGATGGCAGCGTCGACTGCTGGGGTGCATCTAGTTTCGGTGGGTCTGACCCTTCAGGAACTGACTGGGCTCAGATTAGCTCAGGTAATCGCTACAGCTGCGGGATCAAGACAGACAAGACTTTAGAGTGCTGGGGTTCAGACGTATTTTCCGATGGGTTGTTGGCGCAACGCCCCGGAAACTTCCGAGCAGTAAGCGCCGGGCGATACCATGCGTGCGCTGTCAAAGAAGACGGCAGCCTTGAATGTTGGGGACGAACAGCTGATGGTCGGACATCGCCAGCATCCGGCAATAACTTCGCCGACGTTTCCTCCGGCTGGAATCACTCCTGCGCCTTGACCAGCGACGGTGAGATTCGCTGCTGGGGCGACGACGCCTACGGCAAAGCCACCCCGCCTTCAGGGTCGGACTTCACCGCCTTAGCTGCCGGAAAATTCCACACCTGCGCCCTAACCACCGACGACAACACCATCTGCTGGGGCATCACAGATCGGTCTTAGGCTTGCAGACCCGACGTTGAGTTGCAACGGGATATGCTATAAGATAATATAAAGTGCTCTGGCTGCTTGATAAGGTAGCCGTTGCCGTTATCGTACGTTGAATCGTGCCTCGCCCATGGGGTCTGTTGATCCCTGATGGGCCAACCGCTCTGTAGCCGGGCGGAAGCTATAAACTTACGAACTTAGGAGGCATAATGCCTGAAGTAACACAATCGGCTCTAACCATGAACCAGTTCTTGGCTGTGTTCCTACCTGTAATCGTGGGTGGTGTTGGGCTAACGCTCACCATCGCCTATCGCTTTTTTGCGATATTAGACAAAAAGATCGACGATCAGAACACGCTTATGGATAAGCGCTTTGACGAGGCCAAGGAGGATCGTGATAAGCGTTTTGCTGAGGCTAAGGAGGATCGTGATAAGCGTTTTGCTGAGGCTAAGGAGGATCGTGATAAGCGTTTTGCTGAGGCTAAGGAGGATCGCAAAGAAATTAAGGAGGCCGTTCAGCGCCTTGAGGTGAAGGTGCATAGGCTTGAGGTAAGGGTGAAAGGCCTTGAGGGAGATATGGGCCTGGTCAAAGGATTCTTCTTTGGCAAGCAAGCGCCGGATGTCAGGAGCCGAGGCAGTGAAGGGCAAGAAGTGGTTAGCCCTGCTGCTAGAGAACCGGTACAGCTAAACGCCTAACTAAGGCCCTCACTTGGTGCGGGCTGCGTGGTGAACGAGGTGTATGGTTAGGGGATGTTTGGAATGTTTAAATCGGCGGTGTTGGCGGCTGTGTTGGTGGCTGGGGTTGTGGTGCCCGCGGGTGCGCAGGAGGCTCGCGGGGGGGGGGGCAGTTAGCTAATCCCCACGATTCGCTTGTTGCCCTTGACTCGTTTGTTGAGTGTGTCGACGAGGTTGAGGTCTGTGCTCAAGGACTAGTTGACAGAGCTGCGCCGCGATGGTTAGCGGTGGCCTGGATAGTCCAAAATGTAGATAACGGCGTGGAGCCGACACCTGCGGCGGTACGCCGATTTAGCGATATCGGTGACGATCATTCATATGTCGCGTATGTAGAGCGGGCTGCTGAGCTTGGAATAACCCAGGGCTGCGGTGACGGATCGCGGTTTTGTCCTGATGACACTGTGACACAGCTGCAGATGGCAGCGTTCTTAGCGCGGGGCTTTGAAATGCTTGAGCCAGAAATGGTTGGACCGGAAATGGTTGGACCAGAAATGGTTGGGCCCGAAATGGTTGTAACTGCGTCGACAGCCCAGCTGGTGTCCGTTTCACAAGATAATCCTGTTCTGCAACCAGCGCCCCAAGTTGATCCGGCTCCCCAAGAAGTGCCGGTTGTTCAACAAGACATGGATTTTTTGCGCCATGACTTTTATTACGTAGATCGTGTGGGACTGGAAGCCCTAGAAGTGACGATGGATGTATTGGCTAACGACGATTGCGTGACGACTTGCAATGTGAGCATTAAGTACGCACCAAAAGTAGGCACCACAACATGGGATGCAGGTCGGCTGGTGTATTCAGTTCCGCAGGGCACGCCCTTGCCGGATTGGGCTGTGTCGTTTGGTTATGAAACCGACACCTCGCCATGGAACGCAATAGCGACAATCGTGATCAACGAGATCCCAGATACAACGCCAACCGGTTACAAAGACATCTCGCTCGGTGATGGCTTCTTGTGCGCGATCAACGCCCAAGGCGCAATTGAATGCGAAGGCAACAACAATCACGGTCAAACCGACGCCGTCTCTGGCAGTGACTTTGAGTCTTTGGCAGCAAGCCTAGGCCATGCATGTGCCATAAAGTCAGATGCAAAGGTCGTTTGCTGGGGAAACAGTGCAAATAATCGCACAAATAAGGACTCTGGAAACTTCGAGATGCTTGCTCTTGCAGATAGCGCCAGCTGCGGTCTCAAGGTTGACAAAACACTGACTTGCTGGGGCATTGGGTTCCTAGGTTCAGCCAATCCACCAGGAGGCACTTTCAAGTCGTTCGACATGGGGTGGAGCGAAACTGGATGCGCGGTCAACACATCTGACGAACTTGAATGCTGGGGCGACAGCACAACTGGTCTTCGCCCCCCTCCTGGAGGCAAGTTCAGCACCGTTACTGTTGGCACCGAACACGCTTGCGCTATTAAAAAAGCCGACAACAAAGTGGATTGTTGGGGACGCAACAACGAGGGCCAGGCAACAGACCAGAACGGCACATTTAAAGCGCTGTCAGCCGGACATCGTTTTACATGCGGCATCACGACTAGCGACACGATTGACTGCTGGGGAATCAACGACAGAAACCAAACGGATGCGCCGCAAGGCACCTTTAGAGTTATTTCGGCTGGCCGCTTTGGTAGCTGCGCCATCACAACCGGCGGTGAGCGCATGTGCTGGGGCAACCCCACCTAACAGGCGGGTGCTACAGCAAATTGTTACCTACATCAAATTGTTAACAGTGCGGGTGAGGGTTAGAGGGTCGAGCGGCTTAAGTAGGTAGGCGTCGGCGCTGGCACGCCGAGCAAGGAACTCATCAGCGGCGCGGTCTAAAAGCATGACAACCGGACGGGGATCAAGGCGGCCCATTTCTTCTTCTTGGCGAATAGCTAGACACGCTGCCATGCCGCCCATGTTGCCGATTTGCAGGTCTAAAACGACAACGGCAGGGTTAAGCGCAGCGATTGCTGCAACAACTTGTGCACCAGAAGCGACACGCTCGACGGTGAAAGCATCGTCAAGGGCGGAGCGGCAAATGTTGGCAACAGATTCGGAGTCGGTAGCGATAAGAAGACTTGGTGTGCGGGTATGTGGGGTGGTATTTGGCGGTGCGGCGGTAGTTACGGGTGCTGGCACACTCCAACGATAACGGCGCAAAGATAGAGGTCTTTAGATCAAGGGGTAACATGTAGCGATGCTTGAGATTGAAACAGAGCGCAACGAAGACGACGACTTCGCTGTGCTGCGACCTCGTGGCGACATAGACGCCTACTCAGTGGCGCAGTTCCGCGAGGCACTAGGTGAACAATCTGAAGCAGGTCGCCTAGTCGTTGACCTTTGCAACGTGCCGTTCATGGACTCCGCCGGCCTTGGTGCGCTCATCGGAGGCGTGCGCAAGATTCGGGAAAATAGTGGCAAGGTGGCGGTGTATTGCACCTCCAACGCTCTCGTCCGCTTGCTTCACACGACTGGTTTCAATCGCATCGTTCCGGTCGAAGAAACACTCACCGGCGCTGTCTCCGCCCTCAACCAATAACCCCGAACCGCTTCGAGTTGGCCTTTATCGGGCTTGAATGTGCTCACGCTAAACGC
>JAAXHB010000089.1 GCA_012271125.1 Actinomycetota bacterium
GGGTGTTCGTATGAGACGCCGGACTTCGCGTTTCAGCTTGAGGACTTAGCGACGGCGCAGTCGTCGCGGGTGTATGACCGCAACGGGGTGCTCATAACAGAGCTGCGGGGTGAGCAGGCACGCACCGACGTCACCGATGTTTCACAAATCCCCCTCGTGGTACGTAACGCTGTCATCGCTATTGAAGATGAACGCTTTTACGAACATGACGGCGTTGACCTGAAAGCAATTTTGCGGGCGGCGCGCTCCAACGTGTCCGAAGGCGGCATCAGTCAGGGCGGCTCGACAATTACTCAGCAATACGTGGGCAATGTGTTCTTGGATCGTTCAGATCAGACCGTGACACGCAAAATTGAAGAGTTCTTCCTGGCACGACGATTTGAGCAGTACTTCACTAAGGATTTCATATTGCTGCGCTACATGAACTGGGTTTATTTCGGCAACGGGGCTTACGGAATAGAAGCAGCAGCAAGGGAATATTTTGGGGCACCGACATGTGAACTGACGGCTGCAGCACAAGGAACCGCACCCGCAGACGATTGTTTGAAGGTGAGCGAGCTGAACTTGGAGCAGGCGGCGCTGCTGGCGGGACTGGTGCAGCGGCCGAGTGCTTTTGATCCGTATCGAAATCCTGAGGATGCGAGACGGCGACGCAATTTGGTGCTGGATCGGATGCTTGCCAATCAGATGGTCACACCTGATGAACATGCTGCGGCAACTTCGACACCGTTGGTGTTGGTGGAGGATGTGCCGATTTTGGAGGTTGAGTATCCGGCGGCGCATTTCGTCGAAGACGTCAAGCAATGGTTCTTAGACAATCCTGATTTTGGGGCGACACGAGATGACCGGGCGCGGCTGTTATTTGAAGGCGGGTTGCATATTCATACGACCATTGATTTGGGGTTGCAGGCTGATGCGGAAGCAGCAATAGAAGCGGAGTTGCCCGATAACGGCACGAACCCTGATGCGGCGGCGGTTGTTTTAGGCGTGGGTGGGGTTGAGGACGGCCATGTGCTGGCGATGGTTGGAGGGCGGGACTTTTTCAGCGGCGAAGAGGAGGCGAAGTTCAATCTGGCGAGCGGCAAGGGACGCCAGGCCGGCTCGGCGATGAAACCGGTGGCGTTGGCTACGGCACTAGATAGAGGGTTTTCGATTACCTCTACATATGACGCGCCTGATGAGCTGATCATTGACCGCCTTGATGTGTGTGGGCCGGTGTGGACGATTCGAGGCGGGCGGGGTTCAACACCTGAGGATCCGGTGCGAGTTGATTTAGCTACAGCTACAGCGAGTTCTATCAACACTGTGTTTGCGCAGCTGATGGTGGATGTGCGGCCTGCGAATTTTGTGACGATGGCTGAGGCATTGGGGGTCAACCCAGGGAGTATCACTCCGGTGTGTGCCGCGGTGTTAGGCACTGAGGACGTGAACGTGGTGGAGCTCGCCAACGTGTATTCGACGTTTGCTAGATCGGGTAGGCGTGTTGATCCGGTGATGGTTACTTCGATTTTGCGTCCTGATGGGACGAGCTATTACCAGCATTTTTCGGATTCGGAGTTTGCGTTGAACCCGTCGATTGCTAATGAGATGACCTGGGTGTTGCAACAGACGATGGTTCGAGGCACGGGTTGGCGGGCGCGTCTTGAGGATCGGCCCTCGGCGGGCAAGACCGGCACAGCGCAGAACTATGCCGATGCGACTTTTGCGGGATACACGCCACAGCGGGTGGCTGCGGTGTGGGTGGGGTTCCCGGAGGCGCAGATACCGATGGTGCCGCCGTTGACGCCGATAGATGTTTCGGGAGCGACTTATCCGGCGGTGATTTGGAACGCCATCATGAATGCTGCTCATGCGGAGTTGCCGGTGGTGGAGTTCCCTGAGGCGAACCTTGCCTTTGTGCCGGAGGTGACGCTGCCGCCATCGACAGAGCCGGTGGCAGTGCCGGACTTGTTGGGACAAATATGGGATCCGGAGACGACAGCGGCAGAAGTGCAGGAGTTAACAGGGTTGGTGTTGTCGGCGTTGGAGGTGACTACACAGGAATATGGCGAGGGGACGATCCTTGGTCAGGCACCGGCGGCGGGGACTCCTGTGCTTGAGGGCACGACGGTGATTGTTGAGGTAGCCGTTGAGCCGTTGTATCCAGAGTTTGCGACGGTGCCACAAGTTGTGGGATTGACCGAAGCAGAAGCGCGGCAAGTGTTGACGTCGGCTGGGTTAGGGGTGGTGGTGGAGATTGAGCCGTATTTGATAGAAGGTGCGCCGGTGTACAACCCGGGTATTGTCTGGTTGCAAGAACCGGTGGCGGGCACAGTGTTGCCGGGAGGGTCAAGGGCAACGATTTGGGTTAGCCCCAGTGCGCTGTAGATGGGTTTTGTAGGCGTGATATATAGATGAAACGGGTTGGGAAATGGTGCGCGGGGGTGTTTGTGGTGGGGACTTTTGGGTTTTGGGTGTGGGCGTTTACGCCTTGGGCGCGTAGCGAGAATCCGGCGAGGTTAGATGATCGA
>JAAXHB010000090.1 GCA_012271125.1 Actinomycetota bacterium
TGATAGTTCATTGCCACCTTCAACGACTCGGGTGCTGGCTCGCCCTTGGTGCCCGAAATGCGCACCCGATCACGGCCCAACTGTTCCAACGCAATTGTGTCAAAGCGGCTCACCACATCTGGGTTCATGTAGCGCTCGCTTTGGATTTCATATAGCAACTGTGAGGTGACTGTGCCGACCGACACCTCACCGCCGGTGCCGTCGTGTTTGCCAATCACGCTTGAGCCATCCGCAGCAATTTCCGCCCACGGAAACCCAGCACGCTCAAGCCCAGAGACCTCAGCAAAAAACGAGTAGTTGCCGCCGGTGGCTTGCGTGCCGCACTCAATGACGTGCCCTGCCACCACCGCTCCTGCCATCGCATCAAGATCATCTCTATCCCAGCCGTGATGCCAAGCAGCAGGACCACACACAACCGCAGCATCGGTTACACGTCCGGTGATTACTACATCTGCCCCGCGATTCAGCGCCTCAACAATGCCCCACGCCCCAAAGTAAGCGTTAGCAGTAATGAGATCGGCAGAATCCAGCGATTCACCGGTAATGAAGTGATTAAGAGTGAGTTCATCTGACCCAAGGCGAGGCAACAAATCATCGCCATGGACATAAGCAATCACCGGCGCAAGCCCCAACCGATCAGCAACCTCAGCCACAGCTTCAGCACATCCCCTCGGGTCAAGCCCACCAGCATTTGACACAACCTTGATGCCAGAGTCAAGGCAAGTGCCGAGGACTTGTTCCATTTGGGTCACAAAGCTTCGGGCATAGCCACCACCAGGACGCCGTTGCTGGGTACGTGCCAAGATCAGCATGGTTAGCTCGGCTAACCAGTCGCCGGTGAGGGCGTCGATAGGGCCGTCATTGACCATTTCTGCTGCAGCCGACAGGCGATCACCATAAAAGCCGGAGCAATTAGCGATCCGAATCGGCTCAGTCATGTCAGCTACTCACGCGGTACTAGCAGGCTCAAAAGCGAGCAAAGTCGTAGAGCTGTCAACTTGATCACCCGCTGCCACAAGTAGCTCGGTCACGGCACCGTCGGCTGGAGCGGTGACATGGTGCTCCATCTTCATACCTTCTAAGACAATCAAGGTTTCACCCTTAACAACAACTTGACCTGCCTTAACTCGTGTTTCAAGCACAACCCCTGGCATCGGCGCATTGAACTGTCCATCAGCGGTCTGGCTCTGATCCACACTGAAACGCTCAACAATGCGAGCGGTAACAGTGCTTCCGGTACCGGTGGCGTAAATACTGCCGCTTGCCAATGTCATACGCCAACAAACACGCCGGTTATCCCATTCAAAAATGAGATGCGTATTGGTGGCTTCAACCACTAGAGCCGTGCCGGTGACTGGGTCATGGTCGGATTCGATAACAGACACTTGAAATGTCCCATCTCGCTGCGGGACATAAGCCACCGTGAAAACATTGCCATGGATGTTCAGTTCAAGTCGTTCGGGTTCAAGGCGTCCAAGTCGCCAACCCGAAGGAACCCAGCCAAGCGTCTTGCGCCGATCAACGGCTTGTAACCACATGGCACACGCCACCACAGCCGAAGGATCAGTTCCAGCGTGCGGCAGCTCAATACGTTCAACGAAATCCGTAGTGGTATCACCCGCTGCAAACTCATCAGACTCCAGCAACGCCACTAGATAGTCCCGGTTGGTCTTGACCCCGCCAAGATGCAGTTTGCGCAACCCAAGCGTCAGTCGTTTCCTTGCCGTATCACGATCAACCCCATAAGAGATCGCCTTGGCAAGCATCGAGTCATAGCCCGAGCCAACAGCCGTTCCAGTTTCAACTCCGCTATCCCAGCGAATGTCCGGTGCCGCAGCCGGTTCAAAAGCGTCGAGTCGTCCAGTGGCACCCAGAAAGCCAGCCTCGGGATCTTCGGCGCACAAGCGAGCTTCAACTGCAGCACCTGCAAAAGAAACGTCGTTCTGGCCATAACCCAGTTCCTGTCCTGCAGCGACTCGAAGCTGTTCATGCACCAAATCAAACCCAGTAATGGCTTCGGTAACAGGATGTTCAACCTGTAGCCGAGTGTTCATCTCCAGAAAATAGAACTCAGCGTCATCAAGGAGCATCTCCACCGTGCCAGTGGAGTAATAACCAATTGACTTAGCCAGCTTGACCGCAGCATCACCCATACGAGCACGCAGCTCGTCATCAACGGCAGTGCTTGGTGCTTCTTCAATGATCTTTTGATGACGTCTCTGGATGGAGCATTCACGTTCTCCCAAATGAACGACGTTGCCATGAACGTCACCAAGCACCTGCACCTCAATATGGCGACACCTCGGCAGGTATCGCTCCAAAAACACTGTTGAATCACCAAAACTTGACTCAGCTTCACGACTTGCCCCAGCTACTGCCTCGGCTAGCTCATCAGCAGACGCAACAAGTCGCATCCCCTTGCCTCCACCACCTGCGGATGCCTTAACAAGCAAGGGATAGCCGACACTGTCAGCAGCGGCTCGCAAGCCGGAGCCGTCAAGACCAGATCCCAAAGTTGCTGACAGCAAGGTCGGCATTCCCGAAGCCGCCGCAGCTTCTTTAGCGGTGATCTTGTCGCCCATTTGCGCAATCGCTACCGGCGACGGCCCAATCCAAACCAGCCCGGCGTCAATTACGGCCTGAGCAAAACCAGCATTCTCAGCCAAAAACCCATACCCAGGATGAACTGATTCGGCACCCGTCTGATGGGCTGCGTCGATGATGCCATCAATGTCTAAATATCCACCCGGCAGCCGTATCGCCTCGTCGCCGTCAATTACATGGGGCATGCCGGCGTCGTCATCGGCAAATACAGCCACAGTTCGCAGTCCCATATCACGCGCAGAGCGAAAAACCCTCCGAGCAATCTCGCCGCGATTGGCAACAAGCACCGACCCAAACCCCACAGCACAAGCGCTCATAAGCGGAACACCCCGTAACTGCGAGCTCCTTCAATCGGACGATTCCCAACAATCGACAGGCACATCCCCAACACGGTGCGAGTGTCTCGCGGGTCGATGATCCCATCGTCAGAAATCGCACTTGTTGCCTGCAACGCCAACGACCCGTGCTCTTGCATCGCCTCGGCTGCTGCCACGATCTCAGCGTCTGCTTCCTCGTCAAAATCCTCGCCGAGCCGAGCCGCTCGAGCTCGCCGCACCTGTGACATAACCCCGGCAATTTGCTTTGGTCCCATCACTGCAATCTTCGCCGTCGGCCACAGCCATGTAAACCGATTTCCAAACGCCCGTCCCGACATTCCATAAGTCCCCGCCCCATAAGACGACCCGATAATCACCGTCAGATGCGGCACGGTCGAGTTGCTCAAGGCGTTGATCATCTGCGAACCCTTTTTGATGATCCCGTCAGCCTCGTAATCCCGTCCGACCATGAATCCGGTGATGTTCTGCAGGAAAACCAGTGGCGTGTCGCTCTGATTGCACAGCTGAATAAAAGTCGCCCCCTTTTGCGCTGCATCGGGATAAAGCACCCCGTTATTGCCAAGCACCCCCACCGGATACCCGCAAATCGACGCCCACCCGCATACCAGCGTCGATCCCCACAGCGGCTTGTATTCGCTAAACCTCGACCCGTCCACCATCCGAGCAATCACGTCACGAATTTCCACGGGCTGGCGCAGATCTTGGCTAACTAACCCAAGCAGTTCTTCAGGGTCATACACCGGGAGGTCGTCTGAAAAGGGTTGATTGCCAGAGCGCGGGCGCGCCGGGCGATTCAGGTTTGCCACAACCTCACGGCATAACCGGATCGCGTCCATTTCGTCAACGGCGAAATAGTCACCAAGGCCTGACTTCTCAGCATGAAGGCGAGCTCCGCCGAGCGATTCATCATCGGATTCTTCGCCTGTTGCCATCTTCACCAGCGGCGGCCCCGCTAAGAAAATCTTCGACTGGTCTTCAACAACAATCGTGTGATCAGACAATCCAGGCTGGTACGCACCCCCAGCTGTCGACGACCCAAACACCACGCACACGGTGGGAATACGCATCTTCGACAGTTCGATCATCTCATAAAAAAACCGCCCCGACTCGGCGAAATGATCCCAACCCCCAACCTTGTTGCGTCGCGCCCCGTCTGCATCTGATTTGGCTGCACGTGGCTTGCCACCTACCCGAAGGTCAGCCCCCGCCGACTCAACAAAGCTCACATAGGGCATGTGATTGTCCCGAGCTATTTCCAACGCTCGCATCCACTTCTTGGCGGCATACGGGGTCAGCGCACCAGCGAGCACGCTCGGGTCGTTACCCATAATCACGCATTCGGTGCCGGCAATTACCCCCACACCGACGACCATCCCTCCGCCGGTCACATAGTCCGAGCCATATCCAGCCAAGGCGCTGATCTCCAAAAACGGACTGTTGGGGTCGATGACGTTGGCGATGCGTTCGCGAATCGGCATCTTGTTACGTGAGCGCAGTCGCTCCATGGACTTAGTCCCACCACCGGCGGCAGCCTCGTCAAGGAGTTGCTCAATTTCGGCGAGCTGCGCCTTCATGTCGGCAGCGTTTTGCTGAAACGTCTCGCTAGTGGTGTCAACCCTTGAGGTCAACGGAGTTGTGAGACTCGACATCAGTTCTACCAGTAGCCGTCTTGCCGGTAACAATTTGGACTGGTCGGCGTAGACGGCAAAGTTTTGTAACCATCTACGCTTGTCACATTTGAAACGCTACCTGCCATCATTTCACCTATGAAAAGCGAACCAACCAGCCCTCAAAACC
Source organism: Actinomycetota bacterium (assembly GCA_012271125.1). Classification (GTDB taxonomy): domain Bacteria; phylum Actinomycetota; class Acidimicrobiia; order Acidimicrobiales; family Aldehydirespiratoraceae; genus JAAXHB01. The sequence goes on from JAAXHB010000090.1 coordinate 4,740, forward strand.
CATCTAGGGTCGACTTCCACTTTGATGTGCTATGCCCCTACGCCTACCAAACCTCCAAATGGATTCGAGACGTGCGCCGACAAAACAGCATGGAGATCAACTGGCGTTTCTTCAGCCTCGAAGAGGTCAACCTGTTCGAAGGCAAAAAACACCCATGGGAGCGGGAATGGTCATACGGCTGGTCGTTGATGCGCATTGGTGCCATCTTGCGACGCCAATCAATGGATCATCTTGACGCTTGGTATGAACGCTCCGGCAGGGCGCTACACGAGGAAGGCTTACGGGTTCATACCCCTGAGGTGGCACGTGCCCTGCTAGATGAAATCGGACTTGACCCCGACACTGTTACCCAAGCATTAAACGACGACACCACCCACGACGAGGTGCGCTCTGAACATGACAAGGTCATCGCCGCGGGTGGTTTCGGCGTGCCAACTTTGTTTTTCGACCCAACTTTGTTTTTCGACCCAACTTTGTTTTTCGACGCCGACTCGAGCAGCGAACCCAAAGAAACTGAGTCAAAAGAACACTGCGTTTTTGGTCCAGTATTGATTGATCCGCCAATGGGCGACGCCGCCATGCGGCTTTGGAAAGCGGTGACAGCATGGCTGGAGTTCCCGCACCTTTATGAGATACAACGCCCTAAATCGGTAGCAGATAATCAAGCCATCACCGAAACCTTCAAGCCCTACCTTGAGGCACGCGATTGGGTCAGCATCAACCGTGGCGAAGTCATCAACTTCGACAGTTGATTTAATAATTGATTTGGTGATTTGATAATTGATTTGGCAACTAATCTGCGCGCAAGTGCTGCGCTTGGCCGACAAACTTCAAGCCGTGAACAGGCAACGAGTATGAGCAAGCTCCAACTATGAATAATCCCCAATTATGAATAATTCCCAACTATGAATAATCCAATGCAGCTAATGGCGAACACCCGCCTTAAGCGTTCGCCTTTTTTTGACGCCACCATCGCCGCCGGTGCCACATCCTTCACCGTCTACAACCACATGCTCATGCCTACGTCCTACGGTGACCCCGACGCCGAATACTGGCACATCATCAACGACGCCTCACTCTGGGATGTCTCCGTGCAAGTTCAGGTCGAAATCGCCGGTCCAGACGCCGACAAGCTCGCCCAAGCCGTCGTCTGTCGTGACTTAACCAACGTTGTGATTGGCCAAGCCCGCTATGCGCCGATGCTCGACCATGCTGGCAACGTCATGAACGACCCCGTAGCTCTGCGAGTAGATGACAACCGCTGGTGGCTGTCGCTGGGCGACAGCGACATGTTGTATTGGTGTCGAGGCATCGCCGCCGAGCGCGGCTTTGACGTTGAAATATGTCAACCCGATGTGTCACCGCTAGCGGTGCAAGGCCCCAAAGCCGTTGACGTGGTGGCTGATCTGGTGGGGGACTGGGTGCGCGACCTTGGACGTTTCAGATACAAGTTCTACGAACTTGCCGTTACTGATGGTCGTCCTATGGGACGCCGCCACGAACCCCTCGATTCGCGCTCTGGCACTGATACCGATGTCATCCCCTTATGGGTGGGGCGTGCCGGCTGGTCAAAGCAAGGCGGCTATGAGCTCTACCTGCTGGACGGATCAAAAGGCACACAGCTTTGGGATCTAGTCGTCGAAGCCGGCAAGCCCTACGGAATGGGCTTAGGTTCGCCCAACGCCATTGAACGCCTCGAGAGCTTCCTCTTGTCCTATGGCGGCGACACACTTGCCGACAACGACCCATTCGAGCTGCGACTAGGCAAGTTCGTAGACCTCGACTCAAGCGTGGATTTCATAGGCCGTGACGCCTTGCTGAAACGCCGTGAAGCCGGCCTAAAACGTGAACTCGTAGGGCTCAAAATCGACGGCGAACCGTTGGCGATGCTGGAACGCCCTATCCCCGTCAAGGTAGGCGATGACACGGTGGGCACAGTTAAAGCTGCGATCTGGTCTCCACGCTGTGAATCCAACATTGCGCTAGCCCTTGTGGACGTGCCACACAATCAGCTCGGCACAAAAGTGAGCACCCATCACGAAAACGGCACCGATAACGATGTCCGCAGTGCCGAAGTTGTTGACTTGCCCTTTATCGCTCCAGGACCTGCCGCCTAACCCGCAAGCGGGAATACCTTTAGCCGGTGTTGCGCAACCCCGCAGCCACCCCGTTAATTGTCAACAGCAAAGTCCGCCGCAAGGCATCATCTTCGTCATTCCCGTCGGAACCTTTGGCGCTTCGACGGCGCGCCAGCAGCTCCACCTGCAAAACATTGATCGGATCCAAATATGCGTCACGCACCAGCAGCGTGCGTCGCAGCACCGGCTGATCTGCCAGCAGCCCCCGTCCCGTGAGCTCAACTATCTCTCGAACCGTGTGCCGATGCTCTTCACACACTTGTTCAAAAATTGGACGCAGAGACTCATCCACCAGCGTTGTCACATAATGATCCGCAATTGCTAAATCGGTTTTAAACAAGGTCATCTCCACATTGGAAATAAATGTCTCGAAGAACTGCCACTGCTCATACATCTCGCGCAGTTGTCCGTCTTTGCCGGCAGCTCGAACCGCAGCCAAACCCGTACCAACGCCAAACCAGCCCGGCACGATTTGACGTGACTGAGTCCAGCCAAACACCCACGGAATCGCGCGCAAGGTCTCCAAACCTGAATCGCTGCCAACTCGCCGCGACGGACGTGAGCCAATGTTGAGCCCCGCCAACTCTTCAACCGGCGTCGACGTGCGAAAATACTCTGCCAATCCTTCCTGATCGATAAATGCCCGATACTTCTCATAGGCGGCTTGTGACATTTGTTCCATCGTGTCGTTCCAAGCCTGCGTGACCTCAGGAGAATGACGTGGCGTGCGGTGCGCCAATGCTGCTTCCAACACGGCGGAATATGCCAGCTCCAGGTTGCGCTGCGCGAGGCGTGGCATGCCGTATTTGTCGGCAACAACTTCGCCCTGCTCGGTGACCTTGACCGCCTTAGTAACAGCCCCTGGTGGTTGTCCAAGAATCGAAGCATGAGTGGGCCCACCGCCGCGTCCAATAGTGCCGCCACGTCCGTGAAACACTGTGATGTCAACTCCGGTTGCCTTAGAGACCTCAGCAATAGCTCGCAACGCCTTGTGGATTTCCCATTGCGACGTTGTGATGCCGCCGTCCTTGTTTGAGTCGGAATAGCCGACCATGACCTCTTGGCGACCACCACGCAAGTCCACCAGCTTGCGATAAGGCGCATTGCTCAACAGCTCAGTAAGAACAGCACCCACTGAGCGCAGGTCGTCGATGGTTTCAAACAACGGCGTGAACCCGATACGGGCAATGCCTGCGGTCAGGTCAACTAGTCCAGCGTTTCGTGCCAGCACAACCGGCGCGAGCACATCGTCAACACCGGTCGCCATCGAGATGATGTAGGAACCGATGACGTCATCACCACGAGCATCCATCTCAGATCGCAGCGTCTGAAAAAGTTGAATGGACCCGTTATCGGCTGCCCGGTCAGGCGGTGCCAGAGGTCGAGCTTCAGACAATTCCTCGCTAAGCAACTTGATGCGACTCGCCCGATCAAGGTTCTCATAGTCAACGCCAAGCGACCCATACAGCTCAGCAAGGGCTTCATGATGCGGATCAGAATGCTGACGAACATCCAGTGCCGCGAGATTGAACCCGATCATCGAGGCAATGCGCCGCACCCTTGCCAGACGCCCACGAGCCATGAGCTCACCGTTGTTGGCAAGAAGCGAACGTGCCATCACTGCCAGGTCTTCACCAAGCTGTTCAACGCCTGTATAGGTCTGCCCGCCGCCATCGGCATTCCCATTGGTTTTTCCACTGGTCTTCAAGGTGTTACGAAGCCGGCGATGTATCACCGCGAGACGTTGCCGGTAAGGCTCCCCAGCGCTTAACGCCCGAAAACGTTGCGCAATCTCAGGAAACTGTTTCTCATCATCTTGTAGTTGCTTGGCAAGCTCATCAGAAATCCCCGCAACGGCAATACCAACGCTCAGCTCACCCGACAGTCCTTCAATTTCTGACAACAAAATACGCAAGGCACGTTGTCGTTGAAACTCCAGCACCTCAATCGTGGTTTGTGTGGTTACGTTGGGATTGCCGTCACGGTCACCACCAACCCATGATCCGAACCGCACCGGCGTAGCCGCCGAATCCAAACCATTGCTGCCATGACCCCCACCACTTTCACTATTGCCACTTTCACTATCACCACTTTCACCATCATCACTATCACCAAGGTCTCGCAGAACCGAGTCAATGTCATCAAGCAGCTCCGGTATGCCATCGGTAGCAATTTCGGTTAAGAAATACAGAATCGCTCTGGCTTCATCTACCGGACTGGGACGCTCACGGCGCAACTCGTCGGTTTGCCAGATGGCGTCAATCAGCTCATCGGTGCGCCGGTCAATGCGACGCTGATTGGATTTGTCAACATTTCGATCTGCACGCTCTTCAATGAGCTGTGAAATTTCCGCGAGTTTGTCTAACACCGAATGCCGTGACGCCTCGGTTGGATGCGCGGTAAACACCGGTTGCAGTTGAACACTGTTGACCGCAGCGGCAATTTGTTCAGAACTAAAGCCAAGTTCTTGAATCCGCTCTGTTGTTTGACGGAAACGATGCGGCGAAGCTCCGTGGGTTTCTGTGAGAGTGTCGATGCGATGCACTTGCTCAGCAGTGTTAGCAAGGTGAAAATAAACGGTAAATGCCCGAACCAGCAGCGACGCTTCAGACGTGTCAATCCGTGACAGCAGCTCAGCAAGCTCAGTGTTCGACCCACCCGATGACCCTTCGGTGCCTTCACCTCTGTAAGCGTCCTCACGAAGACCCCTAGCCAGGGTTCGGACTTGCTCCACCCGATCCAGCAACCCCTGCCCATGTTGACGAACTAGAGCATCGCCAAGCTGTGCCCCAAGGCGTCGAATATCGCTGCGCAGCGCCGCGTCAACCTCCACCAGAGCCGGGTCAAGATCAGGCGAAACAACGGCCAACTCAGCCGTCTCAAGCGGCGATGTATTCATCGTGCCATGACCTCTTGTCGTGAAGCGGTACCAGCTGCTGTCGCCGCAACAGGCTTCTCGCCAGTTACTTCGCTGCGTTGACCCCTACGCAGCAGCGGCTCAGCCCAGGCAAGCCCACGATCAGCGACCTTGAGTACTCGACTTGCCGTACCTTTAGATTCGTCGTCAATGAGGTTGCCGATCACCTCCAAAGTCAACTCAGCAATGGCTTGTGATCCAACAGCAAGGCGCAAGCCGTTACGCAACAACCGCGGATGGGCGATCAAGAAGCAAAACCTGCGCCCAAACCGCAAAAACGCATCAAAACGTTGCGCTATCAGCTCGTCATAGCGGCCAGGCGCGCTGCTGGCATCGTCCAAAAACAAATCCGCTAACAGCATCCCTGACTCAAGTCCGTAGTCAATGCCTTCGCCGTTCATCGGGTTGATCAGCCCGGCAGCGTCACCGATGGCAGCCCATCTCGGCCCGTGTCGCTTCACCGCCGACATTGGCAGCCGCCAAGCCCGAGGGCGCTCCAAATATTCGCCAATTTCCCAGTCGGGTGTCACGATGTCTCGATAAGTGTCCAACAAATTGTTGAAGTTCAACTTGGAAAACCCACGCATTGTTGACAGCACCCCAACACCCATATTGACGGTGCCATCCCCAGCCGGGAACATCCAGCCATAGCCGGGAATCCAGGTGCCATGGCTGTCACGCAAGGTCAAGCACGCCTCCATATGACGCTCACCATGGCGAGGCGTTTCGGCATAGGTGCGAATCGCGAGTCCAAAGGGTTCTTCAGCTACTCGCACCGCTCCAAGCATTCGTGCCGCAGCACCGGTGGCACCGGTCGCTAGGGCAACCATCGGCGCTGTGAACGTGTGCCCAGTCCCGGAGCCTCCGACGGCAACCTCGCTAGACGCACTTCTTGTCGTCACACCGGCAACGTTGCCGTCATCGTCGAAAAGCGGCAGCGCTTCGGCGTTCCAAATAATCTCCGCTCCAGCATCCATAGCAGCTTCAACAAGGTGACGATCCAAATGACGACGTGGCCACACCGCTCCATAAGGAGCAAACCGTCCTTCCTGTGGCCATAGCAGCTCGCGGCGAACATTGCCTGCGATCATTCGCAACCCGTCTATGCGATGTGCTCCATCAATAGATATACCCAGGGCATCAAGAGCAGTGATGGCTCGTGGGGTGAGACCGTCGCCGCACGCCTTGTCCCGTCCTTGACTGGCCTTTTCAAACACCGCCACACGAGCACCGCCTCGAGCTGCTCGCAAGGCTGCCGCCGCGCCCGAAGGCCCGGCACCAATAACGATTAGGTCATAAGAGTTGCTAATGGTGCGAACCTTGACGCAGCGATGACGGCGGATGGGGGAGTGGTTGGCGAGCATGGCCGCACTGATGCACATGGTCGCGGTCATCAAGATGCGCCGGCATCCCCTTAGCTGCCGGTGCAGGCATCGGTTCAGACGATGCTTCGATGGCGGCTGAATCGTCGCTTAAGAACTCATGAGCAACATCATGTGCAGGGCAGAAGTCGCGGTTGTCGCAGTCGCTCAGCAGCGTCGGACCAAAGGCTTCCTGCAGTAACTCTTCGGTGAGGATGTCATCAGGAGCACCAGCCGAAAACAGCCGATTGGCAAGCAACATCACCATGTCGCAATGTCGAGCCTCGTCAAGATGATGGGTGGTGACGATCACGGTCACTCCGTTGCGAACGCATACATCGATGGCTTCCAAAATACGTGCCTGGCTTCGCAAATCCAGTCCACAAATCGGCTCATCTAACAACAACAACTCCGGCTGGGTTGCCAAAGCCTGAGCAATGCGCACACGTTGACGTTGCCCGCCGCTTAGTTCACCAAAGCTGCGATCCAACAAATGATCGATGGCAAGCATCTCCGCAGCTTCAGCCATAGCAACCCGATCGGCTGCCTTGAAACGCTTAATCAGACCCCGTTCGCGGTAGCGACCCATTGCCAACACATCGCGTGCCGTTAAGGGCATCCACACGCTCGGCAAAGCTTGGCGCACATAGGCAACGGCTTGAGGCACGCCGCGCACCTCGCCACGAGTGGGCTTTACCCCGCCGGTGATGCATTCAAGCATCGTTGTCTTGCCTGAACCGTTGGAACCCATTACCGCAGTTGCTGTACCCGGCTCAAAAGTGTGGCTGACCTGATCTAAGGCAATCACCTGCCCAAAGTGCGTGCTCAACCCTCGCAGCTCAACCGCACTGGTCACGTCGCCTCACCATCCCCGTCGCCGTTGTCGTCAGGACCAACCAGCGGCAGCGTCACAATGAACTCCGTATAAGACCCAGCCTCGGTCTCAACATCCAATACCCCGCCGTGGCTTCGCACAATGTCGCTAGACAACGCCAGTCCCAGACCCGTCCCCTCATTGGTCGGCTTGGTCGTAAAAAACGGCTCAAAAACCTTGGCCTTGATTTCGTCGGGAATGCCGTCGCCGTTGTCCCAGACCTTGATGACAGCGTTTTCACCTTCGAGACGGGTCGTTAGGCGCACTGTTGGTTGAAAATCCCCGACGGTGCCCTCAGCAGCCATGCGCTGATGCCTTTTGTTGGTCGCATAGCCGGCGTTCGCGACCAGGTTCAACAGCACACGTCCAAGGTCTTGGGACACAACCTCAAGGCTCGGCAGACTCGTGTCGAAGTCCTCCTCGATATTGACCTGAAAATCGGTGTCGCTGGCTCGAGCGCTGTGATAGGCGAGCATGGCATGATCCTTGACAAGGTTGTTGATGTCGGTGGCTTGCTTCTCGCCGACGCTACGCCCCATGCGCAACAAGTCCTCAACAATGCGGTTGGCGCGCTCGGCGTGCGAAATGATGCGCCGCAGGTTCTCCACAAGGTCATCGGTGATCTCGCTGACGTAGTTGCTGTCTTCCTCCTTGAGGGCATCTTTGGCATCAGCCAGTGCCTCGCCAAGCTCATCGAGCAGCTCGGTCGACGCTTCAGAAAAGTTCTTGATGAAGTTCAGCGGGTTGCGAATCTCATGGGCAACACCAGCGGTGACCTCACCCAAAGCCGCGAGCTTCTCTTGAGCAACAATCTGGGTCTGGGCATTGTTGAGGTCAAGCATCGCCATCTCTAAGGCGTCGTTTTTCTCGCCGAGCTCATCGGCCAGCTTCTCGACAAGGTTGAGACGCTGCACCTCCAAGGCGTGTTCACGGAAGATTTCCAAAGCATTGGCCATGTCGCCAACCTCGTCATGGCCGGTCACCCCAACCGATGTCTCCAGATCGCCAGCTGCCAACCCTCGCATCCGATCCGACAACACCGAAATGCGCCGCAGCAGCAGTCGTCCTATATAAAGCCAGCTCACCAGCGCAGCACCGGCAAGACCCGCCGCGGTAATCAACAACAACAACAGTCGACCGGTAGCAATAGCACTGTTGGAATCATCGGCGGCACGCTGCGAGTTCGCCTGCGCAGTGGCGGCATAAAGACCAACTTCGGTAATCAAATCAGCCTCAGCAACCTGGTTCTGATCAAGCGACTCCCGTTGGCGTTGCAAAATCTCAAGACGATTCCGCACTACCTCAAAAATGTTGTCATGACCTTCCTGCAAATGCGCCACATGGCCAATATGGAGCTCAACATCGGCACGCAGGTTCGGATTCTTCAGCGCCGCCGTGCCGACCCTGATCCGGTCCAACGTGAAGGTAAAGCTCTCCTCGAGCGCCTCCACCAGTTCAGGATCGTTGATAATCAACAACTCCAGCAGGATTTGTTGAATCGCAGTCAAGTCGTTGTCGTTGCTGCGCAAAGTCAAATAGTCAGCCAAGTTGGCAGTGCTCAAGCGATACTGCGGCTCCACCGCCGGGGCATGCAACGCCGAACGACCGGTCGCCAAATAGAAAAACTGGTTGTCAATCTCCCCATCAAGCTGCTGCGCTAAGCGAGTCAAATGCCCCTCAGCCACAAACGACACATCATTTTGCTGCTGCGTGTAAGCGTGAAGCCGCTCAAGATCAGCCGAAATCGTCGACAGGTTCGAAATGATGATGTTGCTGTGCCGACGCATGATGCGAATCCGGTCGCTCTGGGCTTCGTCATCTTCGACTAGCCCCGACAGCAAGTCCAGCTGATCTTGAAAGGCACGTTTGGTGACGTTGACTTCTGCGACGACGGTCTCATACTGATCAGCAGGTGCTGATGCCAGGTTGTCAGCTGCTGTGACAAGTTCTGCTGCGAGTTCGGTGATGCCAAAAGCCGCTTCGGTTTGAGTGATGCTTGAGTCATAAAGACGCTGCTGGGCGTTGTCGATGCGGTTGAACGAAATCCAGCCGACGACGCTTGCAGCAACGGTGAAAAACCCGACAAGACCTAGGCCTGCATACAGGCGAGTCGAGATGCGATTTTTTAACGCTGGACGCTCTGCCTTAGCACCGTTGTCATCGACAACGTCGTTGTCGATGACAACTTCGTCGCTAATGGGCGTCGCACTATGGTGCGCCGCCACGGACCCCTCCTCGACATCGCGCTCTGGGACGTCGCGCTCTGGCAATCCAGAACTATCTATCTCGTCGTTGTTGTCGTCAGGCATTAGTTGGCCTTGTCACCGGTATTGACTAGCTGAAACGTTCCATCACCCTGGATTTCGGTCAAGAAAATCTGATCCGAGCCCTGATTGTCGACCACCAAAGTCGAGTCAGGTGCCTCGTCGTCGTTGTAACCCAAGACAAACCCGTCCAAGTCGATGGCATCAGCCGTCAGGATCGAATCAGAAAAACATTCACGGGTCACTTCACGTCCGCAAAGCTCCAGACCAGCAATTGCCAAGCGGCCAGCTATGTAACCCTCGAGTGACACGAAGCCCGGGCTGGCTTGCGGGTCATATAACTCCAACGCCTCGTGATATGAAGCAACTAGCGGATTGGAGGCATCAAGTGGATTCGGCACGACCTGTGACACAAGAACCCCTTGGGCAACCTCGCCTAGTTCGTTTGCCAAGGTGTTGGCACCCACAAACGACAGCGCAATAAACACCGGGTCATGTTCAAAATCGTTCGCCCAAGCAAGCAGTTCAATAGCCGGGGCGGCGGAGCTGATGATGATGATCGCCTGGGGGCGAGCGCCGATGAACTGCAGCAGCGAGTTGCGAACCGCTGTGGTGTTGCGTGTGTAGAAGTTGACGGCGATGAGCTCCAGGTCGCGCTCTGCGAGAGTGGCGACAACAGAGTGGTAGACGTCTCGCCCGAAGGCGTCGTCTTGAACGAGCACGCCTATGCGGATAAGTCCCAGCTCATCGTGCAGGTATTCGACCATCGCCTGGACTTCTTCTAGATATGAGGCTCTGAAGTTGATGACGTTTTCAAGCCGCCCGTCTCGCAGCAGGTCAGCACCTGTGAACGGCCCTATGAACGGAACGCCGCGTTCTTGAGCTGCCGGAGCGGTGACTTCCGATGTCGGCGTGCCGGTTGCGCCGATCAAGGCAAAGACGCCTTCGTCGATCAGCTGGATCGTGTTGGACAGCGACGTGTCGGGTTCATATCCGTCATCTAGGGAGTTGAGCGCAAGAGTGCGCCCGTGAACGCCGCCTGCTTCGTTGACCTGGGCAAAGGCGGCTTCGATTCCAAGCTGCATGCCTAGCCCTAGCCCTGAGGTCGGCCCTGCCAAAGCAGCAGATTGTCCAAAGAGAATGCTTGTGTCGGTTACCCCTGGTGTCGGCCCAGCCGGGCCCCCACCGTTGTCGCCGCTGTCAGTAGTGCCATCATCTACGGCACTACCAGCGTCGCCAGCATTGTCGCCAGAATCGCCAGAATCCCCTGATGCGCAAGCAGTGAAAGAAAGCAGCCCAACAAGTGCCGCCAATGCTGCGACCACACGCAAAACTCTCCTGCGGTGTTTCACAGATCCTTACCCCTCAACCCGACAGCGGGGTGGTGATTAGCTGCGACGCAGCAGGCACAAGCAGGTGATGTCGTCGGATTGATCGGCTTCACCTGCGAATTCATGTACCGCGTTAAATATTCGAGTCGTGCCCGTTTCGGCGTCACTAAAGGCACCGGAGGAGAAAACCTCCAGCAGACGATCTAGCCCGAACTCCTCATGGTCGACCGACATCGCTTCGGTCACCCCGTCGGTGTAGCAAACCAGCGCATCGCCGGATTCAAGCGTGACGGTGTGGTTGTCATAGCCACCGTCAGCGAGCATCCCCAACGCCACTCCGCCTTGCAAATCCAGCTCGGTGGCATCGCCGGAGCTGCTGATCCGAATCGGCGCATGATGTCCAGCGCTGGCATAAGTGCACTCACCAGTAGACGGGTCATAGACCAGCGCAATAGCGGTCACAAACATCTCCGCCGGCGAATCCTCACACAACAAATTGTTCGCCTCAGTCAGCGCCGCGCTCGGATCACATGAACGCAACACCGCAGCTTTGAACGCAGTGCGTGCCGCCATCATCAACAACGCCGCGCTCATTCCCTTGCCGGACACGTCGGCAACTATCAGACAAGTCCTTCCATCTGACAACGGAATCACGTCATAAAGGTCTCCGCCGACCTCACGAGCTGGAACCATGCTGGCGTGAACCTCAAACTCGCCTGTCTTCGGGAACGACTCCGGCAGGATCGACTTTTGCGTCTCACCAGCAATGCCCAGCTCGCTATGCAAAGTAACGAGCTGATCTCTCGCCGTCAGCGCCGCCCGCCAGTTAGCCAAATGCTCCAGTGTGCGCTCGATGGTGACCTGCAAATCGTCAAAATCAATCGGCTTAGTAATGAAGTCAAAAGCACCCCGGTTCATGGCGGTGCGAATGTTGCGCATATCGCCATAAGCGGAGATGATCACCGCCCGCAAATCCGGGTCAATCTCCGGCAGTTGCGCCAGCAGCGTAAGCCCGTCCATCTGCGGCATGTTGATGTCGGACAAAACCATGTCAATGTCGTTGTCGGCCTTGAGCTTCTCGATGGCCTCCACGCCGTTATGAGCAAAAACAAACAGATACTTGCCCCGCCGAATCTCCCGCCGCATGCGCTGCAACACAAGCGGCTCAAGGTCCACCTCGTCGTCAACTACAAGTATCTTGAATGGCTCCTTGAGCTCTGTGGTCATATGTCAGTGTCTCCTCAAGGCTCTCGGGAACCGGTTCGGGGTCTAGGTTATATTGCTAACCCCATGCCAAGTACATCCCAATACCAACTACATCTGACCTAGACATGGCTAGTGCAGCAACATCAACAGTTGAAGCTGCGCCTAAGACCGACCGCCCAGGCACCCAAGACCCCGCCGCGTTGCTTGATGTCAACGGCTTCCCCTTCGGACAGTTCAAGTCTTGGGTTGGTCCCAGAGCCCACCTCAAGGCTGAACGCCAACGCCTCGCTCAGGTCAAATACGACCACATCGAAGCCGTGCCTCAGGGCGCAACCCTCGGAGCAGAAATCCGTGGCGTCAATCTCGCCGCCGTTCTCAGCAACGACGACGACAACAGCGCCGGCAATGCCGCCATCATCAACAACGACATCAGCAACGACATTGTTGGCGAAATCCGTCAAGCTTTAGCAGATTTCAAGGTCATCTTCTTCCGCAATCAACCGATCACCTCAGCTCAGCATGTGAACTTCGCCAAAAAGTTCGGCGATCTAGAAATCCACCCTTTCATCACCGGCAACACCGACCATCCCGAGCTGGTCCGTTTCGAAAAAGGTGCCGACACCGGCGGCTTTGAAAACGCTTGGCATCATGACGTGACCTGGCGTGAGGTTCCCTCTGGTGCAGCGATCCTTCGTGCCGTTCAGGTGCCCCAAACCGGCGGCGACACCTTGTTCTGCGACATGGCAGCCGCTTACGACGGACTAACTGATGACATCAAATCCCGTGTCGACGGCTTGCACGCAATACATGATTTCATGATGGCATTCGGACACACCGTCGCCCCAGACGACCTAGATGACTATCGCAAGCGTTACCCACAGGTAAAACATCCGGTGATCTGCACACATCCCACAACTGGCCGCAAGCTCATCTTCGTGAACCGCTTTTTCGTGTCACACATTGAAGGCATCGACGCCGCCGAAAGCTTTGAGCTAATCATGCACCTAACCGCCCAAGCCGACGTCGTCGAATACCAGTACCGACTGCGCTGGGAGCCCGACACATTGGTGATTTGGGACAATCGTGCCGTTCAGCACTACGCCGCTAGCGATTATTTGCCCGACGTGCGCATCATGGAACGCGCCAGTGTGGTCGGCACCAGACCCGCCGCCTAACCCTGCCGGCAATGACCGGTCTGACAGCTGATGGCACCTCGCACCGATTGGAATCCAATCCTTCGTGGCGAGTTCGACAAGCCCTACTGGAAACAGCTTCAGGATTTCGTCGCTTCTGAACGTGCGCAGCATCGGGTGTATCCGCCCGATGAGGAGGTTTTTGCGGCGCTTCACATGACGCCGTTTGCGTCGGTGCGTGTGCTAATCCTCGGCCAAGACCCTTATCACGGGTCAAAGCAAGCACACGGCTTGTGTTTTTCGGTGCGCAAGGGCACCGCCGTTCCGCCTTCGTTGCAGAACATTTTTATTGAGCTCAATAACGACATTGCCGGCATGGAAATCCCCAATCACGGCAACTTGGAGCAGTGGGCCCGCCAAGGGGTGCTACTACTCAACGCAACATTGACGGTGCGAGCAGGCCAGGCAGCTAGCCATCAAAGACAAGGCTGGGAAACCTTCACCGACGCTGTCATTCAAGCCGTGTCAGATTCAGATTCTCATGTGGTGTTCATCTTGTGGGGCGCCGCGGCTCGTGCCAAAAAGTCAATCATCGACACTGCCCGCAACACGATTATCGAGTCGGCGCACCCGTCGCCGCTTGCTGCCAACAATGGCTTCTTCGGCAGTCGTCCTTTCAGCCGCGCCAATCAAGCCCTCGTCAAGGCCGGCTATGACCCCATCGACTGGACTATCACCTAACACTTCCGCTATAACGCAGCCATACCACAGTTATACCGCGGTTATACCGCCGCCATATCTCCGGCGGCACGCCTTCAGCCGCTCAGCCTTGTTGGGCTAATGTTGGCTACATGACTCAACCCGTTCACCGTTGGTTTGAAGCCAACAGTCCCATTGGTCCCGTATACGTGGCACACCACAATGGCAAGGTCACCGGTCTGCTGATACGCCGTGACAAGGACATGGGTGACATGGAGGCATATATGCGCAACGAGGTCGGCGTGGAGGTCGAACCAGACCTCAACCCACCCGCAGGCCTTGTCGCCGAAGTCGAAAACGCTTTGGCAGAAGGCCGCACAGATATCAATGTGGACTTGTCATGCCGCTCAGACTTCCAACGCAAAATCCTCGCCGCTACCGCCGCGATCCCCAAAGGCCAAGTGCGCACCTACGGCGAACTCGCCGAAGACGTCGGCAGCCCCGGCGCCGCCCGTGCAGTCGGCACAGCCATGGCACGCAACCCAGTCCCGTTACTCATCCCATGCCACCGAGTCGTCCCCGCCAGTGGCGGAGTCGGGCATTAT
>JAAXHB010000091.1 GCA_012271125.1 Actinomycetota bacterium
GTGGACATGGCAACAGGTCTGCCACGTGTCGTGACTGTTACCAGCATGGACATCCGTGTCGGCCTCGAGGAAACACTCAACGATGTCTCCGACTCGATCCGCGCCACGCTTGACGACACCCCACCTGAGCTCGCCGCAGACATCATCCGCAACGGCATCGTCTTGGCTGGTGGCGGTGCTCTGCTGCGTGGTCTCGATCAACGGCTCGCTGACGACACTGGCATGCCGATCCGCATTGCAGATGACCCGCTCTATGCGGTAGTGCGAGGGTCGGGTCGAATGCTCGAAAACCTCGCGCACTTGCCAGAGACGCTGTTTAGATCAGACGGAACCTAAAGAGCCGCCGTGGGCCGGCTCGCATAGCTGCTATGGCGGCAATCCCTAAGCGCTTTAGCTCCAAAAGCCCGAGCTCTAAACGGCCCGGGTCAAATAGGCCCAGATTGAACAGGTCCAGATTGAATAGGTCCGGATCAAATAAACACCGCATCCGCCTTCTGCTTGGACTGCTGCTTTTTACCTCACTTGCGCTAATCACGCTTGACTTTCGAGGGTTTGGACCTCTTGAAAGTGCCCAAAACGGGATTCGTGACCTGCTTCAACCTGTTGTTGACGTCGCTGACACTGTTTTTGACCCTGTTTCAGAGGTATGGCAGGCAGCGTTTGGCTACAACGAGCTAAATCGCCGCAACGACGAACTTCAAGCTGAAATCGATCTGCTGCGAGGCAACCAGATCCGAGACGAAGCTGCCCAATCTGCTGCTGAGAGTCTCAACGATGTCAGCAACGTGGGATTTGGTTCCGACATTGCTCAACTAGTTGCTGAAGTCACCAGAGAAGACGTCGGCAATTTCCGCAGCGACTTAATCACGATCAACAAGGGACGCCTCGATGGAGTTCGCTCCGGTATGGCTGTGGTAACCGGCGCTGGACTTGCCGGTCGTGTCGACGCTGTCGGATCACGCCAAGCCACCGTCATCACCATCAGCGATCCCTCTCTCATAGTCGGCGTGCGACTGCTGGACACCAACGACATCGGTCTCGGACATGGCGCTGAAGGCAACACCTCGCAGTTTGTAATCGACCGCGGCGTGAGCTGGCCCGAAAACAGCGACGACTTGCCATCACCAGGCAGTGCTGTGGTCACCGCTGCCTCAAGTCGTTATCCCGCCGACATTCCCATCGGTCGAGTCGTCTCAGTTGACTCTGCTGAAGCTGGACTATTGCAACATGTTGTCGTTGACCTCATGGTCGACACTGAGAACCTGCGCTATGTGACCATCTTGTTAGATCAGCCGTCACAGGAACCACCCGCAGGACCCGACGACCCCTTCACCCAGTGACCTATTTAGTTACCTTCGCTCGTGTTGCTGCGGTCTGCCTTGCCGCTCTAGTGCTGCAGCTATCACTTGACTTGCGCATCTTTGGCGTAGCCCCAGAGTTGCTTGCCCTAATCGGAATGCTTGCCGCTATTCAGATTGGTTCGTGGCGGGGTGCCATCGTCGCTTTCGGTGCCGGCTTGCTATGGGA
>JAAXHB010000092.1 GCA_012271125.1 Actinomycetota bacterium
AGAAATGAGTAGGGATGACTAGAGATGACTGCAATGACTACAGATCACTAAAAATGACTGGGATGACTAGGGATGACTAGGGATGACTATGGATGACTAGGGATGACTGGGATGAGAAAGTATTACTAGGGATGACTATAAAAACTGGGATAAATGGGGATGACTGGCATGACTAGAGATGAGTAGCGATCACTAGCGCTGACTACAATGACTTGGGATGACTAGGGATGACTAAGGATGACTAAAGATGACTAGGAATGATCGGTATGACTAGCAATAAGTAGGATGACTAGGGATGACTACGGATGACTAGGACGACTACGGATGACAAGGGATGACAAGTATGACTTCGGATGACTAGGGATGACTAAAGATAACTAGGGGTGATCGGTATGACTAGGGATGACTAGGGATGATTAGCAAAAACTAGGATGACTAATGATGACTAGGGATGACTAGGATGACGACGGATTACTAGGGATGACTATAAAAACTGGGATGACTGGGATGACCAGAGATAACTAGCGATGAGTAGGATGACTTGGGATGACTAGGAATGAGTGAGGGTCATTAAAGATGACTAGGGATGATCGGTATGATAAGGGATGACTAGGTATGACTACCAATAAGTAGGATGACTAGGGATCACTAGGATGACTAGGGATCACTAGGGATGACTGGGGATGACTAAGGATCACTCGGATTACTAGGGATTACTAGGGATGACTAGGGATAACTGCTACGACTACGGATGACCAGCAATGACTAGGGATGAGTAGGGATGACTGGAATGACTAGACATCACTAGGGATGACAGGGATGACTAAGGTGACTAATGATGACTAGCAATGTCTAGGGATGTCTAAGGATGACTAAGGATGACTGGGATGACTAGGGATGACTAGAAATGAGTAGGGAAGACTAAGGATGACTGCAATGACTAGAGATCACTAAGAAAAATTGGGATGACTAGGGATGACTAGCGATGACTAGGGATCACTATGGATGACTAGGGATGGCTGGGATAACTAGGGTTGCCTAGGGATGACTAGGGATCACTGATCACAAAGGATTACTAGGGATGACTATAAAAACTGGGATGACTGGAGATGACTGGCATGACTAGACATGACTAGCGATGACTAGGGATGACTAAGGATGACTAAAGATGACTAAGGATGATCGATATGACTAGGGATGACTAGCAATAAGTAGGATGACTAGGGATGACTAGGGATGACTAGGATGACTACGGATGACAAGGGACGACTAAGGATAACAAGGAATGACTAGAGATGACAAGGATGACTTCTGATGACTAGGGATGACTAAAGATCACTAGGGATGATCGGTATGACTAGGGCTGACTAGGGATGATTAGCAATAACTAGGATGACTAGGGATGACTAAGGATCACTCGGATTACTAGGGATGACTAGGGATAGCTGCGATGACTACGGATGACCAGCAATGACTAGGGATGAGTAGGGATGACTGGAATGACTAAGGTGACTAATGATGACTAGCAATGACTAGGGATGACTAGGGATGACTAGGGATGACTAAAAATGAGTAGGGATGACTAAGGATGACTGCAATGACTAGAGATCACTAAGGATGACTGGGATGACTAGGGATAACTAGCGATGACTAGGGA
>JAAXHB010000093.1 GCA_012271125.1 Actinomycetota bacterium
GGCGGGCAGGTCAACACCGCCACCGGTGATTTCGTTTTCGGCATGACCGAGGCGTACCTGATCGAAAACGGCAATATCACCGAACCGATCCGTGAAGGCAACCTCATCGGCAACGGCCCTCAGGTGCTAACCCAAATCGACGCCATCGGCAACGACTTCGCCATGGGCTCGCCAGGCACTTGCGGCAAGGACGGTCAGGGCGTGCCCGTGGGGGACGGCACGCCGACGCTTCGAGTCACTGCCATGACCATTGGCGGCACCGCCGCTTAACTTGCCCTCCGAATCAGACCTACTCTCCATCGCTCAGCGTGTCGTGGGCTGGGCCCAAAACGGCAGCGTCATCGAAGCCTTCGTCGGACACGAATCCGAAACTGAAATCCGCGCCTACCAAGGCGAAGTCGAGTCGCTCAGCTCAGCGTCATCGCAAGGCATCGGCGTTCGTGTCGTCAACGAAGGTCGCACCGGTTTCGCCTACACCGCCGCGCTCGACGACGACAGCGTCCGTGCCACCTATGAAGAAGCCCTCGACAACTGCCAGTTCTCAAGTGTCGACGAATTTGCTGGCGTTGCCAGCCCCGACGGAGTCGCCCCCGTCGATTTAGACCTCTACAGCACCGAGCTCGTCGACTACGACCCCGCCGACAAGGTCGTCATGGCAATCGAGCTCGAAAAAGCCACCCTCGCCGCCGATGACCGCATAATCGGCGTCGAAACAGCCGAATACGCCGACACGATCTCGGTCTCAGCCGTGGCTAACTCAGCTGGCGTCGAAGGCACATCTCAGGAAACCGGCTGCTATCTCGTCGTCTACCCCTTGGCAAGTGACGGAACCGAAACCCAAACCGGCTTCGGCTTTTCCGTGGGTCGCCACCCCGGGGAGCTCTCGCTACAAACTGCCGCCAGCGAAGCCGCCGAGCGTGCCACCCGACTGCTCGGCGCCACAAAGGGCGAAACCAAACGCCTCTCGGTCGTGCTCGATCCCTACGTGACCGCCCAGCTGTTAGGCATCATCGGCTCAACCCTCAGCGGCGAAGCCGTGCTCAAGGGTCGCTCGCTTTTCGCCGGACGTCTCGATTCCCAAGTCGCCGCCGATTCGGTGAACCTCGTCGACGACCCCACTGACGCCCGTGCGTTCTCGGCATCCTCCACCGACGCCGAAGGCCTCGCCACCCGTCGTGTCAACCTCATCAACAACGGCGTGCTCGCCTCGTTCTTGTACGACTCCTACAATGCCCGCCGTGCCTCGGTGACCTCCACTGGCTCTGCCGTGCGTGGCGGTTACGCCGGAACCCCCGGCGTGGGTGCAACCGCGCTGGCGCTCGCTGCCGGCACCCGCCAGCAGTCCGACATCATTGCCGACATCGACGACGGCTTTCTGGTGCAAGGCGTTGTCGGGCTCCACAGCGGAGTCAATCCTGTCTCGGGGGACTTCTCCGCCGGCGCTGAGGGTTTGCGCATCCGCAATGGAGAAACTGCCGAACCGGTTCGAGAAGTGACGATTGGCAGCACCTTGCAACGCCTGCTGCTCGATGTGATCGAAGTCGGTGCCGACGTGGAATGGCTGCCGATGGGTGCCACCGGCGTCAGCCTCGCAATCTCTGACGTCACTATGTCCGGTCAGTAAGTTTCTTTTAACGACAACAACATCGACGACGACTACATATCCACGACAACAACTACAACGACGACGACTACATATCCACGACAACAACATCTACAACAACGACACGACGACCAGCTACTACCACATGCCGATAATTGAAGCCATCGTCCTCGGCATAGTCCAGGCACTCACCGAGTTCCTGCCCGTGTCCTCCAGCGGACACCTTCACCTAACTCGCTGGGTACTTGGCTGGGACGACCTCTCAAGCGATGCCGAGCAAGCCTTTGATGTCGCCGTCCACCTCGGCACCCTTGTCGGCGCAATGGCATATCTATGGTCTGATGTCAAGCGTTATGTCGGTGCCCTGCTCAAGTCCCTAAAGACGCTGCCAAAAAGCCGAGAAATCACCACCGACGCTCGCATCGGCTGGGCTCTGTTCTTGTCGACGTTGCCTGCAGGCTTCATCGGCGGCTTATTTGGCAGTGACATCAACGGCTGGTCCAACACTTGGATCATTGCCGTCGCCCTGATCGTTTTCGGAGTTCTTCTATGGCTGTCAGACCGCTGCGAGGAATCCAACTCAGCCAAAGACTTCAGCTTCACCACGGCACTGTTGATGGGTGCCGCCCAAGCCCTGGCACTTCAACCAGGCGTCTCTCGCTCAGGGGTCACCCTGACAATGGCACGCCTGCTTAAGTTCAGAGCCGAACCCGCCCTGCGACTGGTGTTCTTGATGAGCTTGCCTATCATCGCCGCCGCCGGCATCTACGGACTCATCGGTCTCAACATTCCCTCAGGCCTGTGGCCTGCGCTGGCATGGGGCGTAGCTTCCTCAGCAATTGTCGGCTGGTTCTCGGTTTGGCTAACCACCAAACTCGTAGCACAGGTGGGGTTTAAACCCTTTGTTATCTACCGAATCACTCTCGGAGCGACAGTTTTAGGGGCACTCGCCCTATAAACACCTACAAGCTTTGCCTATCTAATCCCTAATCATCGCTAGGCACCAACGTCAACAACACCCCTCCCTCCATCACAGCGTTCACAATCACACTCACCAGCTCCGCCGGCACCCCAATAAGCGTCTCTCGCTCCCCGTTGGCAATCACCACCGCCGAACGCACCACTGCGTTACCGCTGCGCAGCTCATGAACGTCAACTAGATCACCAACTTCAAACACGGTGCTTTGATTCGCAACCGCAACCCCACGAGCATCCTCGCCAAGTTGTGCCGCTGCCCCCAAATCCACTTCAGGCACTGAATTCGTGCCGACAGCTGAAAACACCATCAAAGCCGCCACCGCTGCTGCAACAAAGCGCACAAACCGATAGCGATGTATGACAATTCGCAGCCACCCAGCCACAACCCGTCGCCGCCCAGCCACCGGCCTCCCGTTGCTACTTTCCATAGTTCCTTCCTTTCCTTAGTTCCCTATTGCTCCCCACTCCTAATACGCCTGTTCCTCCCCCGATCTTCCTCATTCTCCCGCAAAAGTGAACTATTGCTCCCACCCCTATTGCGTCTGTTCCTCCCCACTTCGTCTCGCAGGTGCTTACCGAAGGGCAGCTTGAAGACGAAGTGAAAAACCAGACGGAGACGAACTCCGTGAGCAAGGCCGAAAGTCGGCGAGGCCGCGGCTGCGGCGTTATTAGTCGATTTTAGCAGATGATTTATCGGCTGCTTTTCTTGAGTCTGATGATTTATCAGATGACTTGGTTGATTCAGATGATTTAGACGAATCCGACGACGACTCAGATTTAGCTGATGTCTTTTCAGCCGACTTTTCGGACTTGCGACGGTGCCAAAGGTCGCAAGTCCGAAAAGTCGGCTGAAAAGACATCAGCTAAATCTGAGTCGTCGTCGGATTCGTCTAAATCATCTGAATCAACCAAGTCATCTGATAAATCATCAGACTCAAGAAAAGCAGCCGATAAATCATCTGCTAAAATCGACTAATAACGCCGCAGCCGCGGCCTCGCCGACTTTCGGCCTTGCTCACGGAGTTCGTCTCCGTCTGGTTTTTCACTTCGTCTTCAAGC
>JAAXHB010000094.1 GCA_012271125.1 Actinomycetota bacterium
CCGTCGCCGCAGCCGATGGTGATGCCAGCGGCAGCTACTGATGCGATTGCTTTGGCGAAGCGATGATTAGACGGAACGTCGCTGAAGTCGGGGTTGCCGGCTGGGGGCAGGTTGAAGGCGCGCACTAGGAATGCGGCGATTTGGCCGCGGGAGATGTTGTCGTCGGGACAGAAACGGGAACCGTCGCCGCAGCCGTTGGTGACGCCGAGCGCGGCGAGGCGTTCTATATATGCGACCTGAGGATGGTCGTCGCCAACGTCGTCGAAAGTTCTGGTTGCGGCTTTAGTTGGTTCGTTGCCGTTGTCGACGGCTTGCACTATTAGCACTGCGGCTAGCGAGCGTTTAGCTGGTTCGCTAGCTCCTTCTTGGCTTTCCTGAGTGCCAGCAGGGCTGACAATTGTGAAAAACAACACAGCAGCCAAAAAGATGGCGCGGAAAACTGAAAAACGCATCGGTGAAATCATACCCGCGTGAAATGGGTTACAGCGTGAGTAGGCGGAGCATCGTCTGAGGTTGTTGTATCTAGGATTGGGGGGTGGGTCAGACCTTGAGTGAGAAGATTTGGGAGCGGCATCTGGTGCATGCCGGCACTGATGGTGAGCCGGATTTGTTGTATGTGGATTTGCATTTGATTCATGAGGTGACCTCGCCGCAGGCGTTTTCGGGGTTGCGGATTTCGGGGCGAGGGGTGCGGCGGCCGGATTTGACCGTGGCGACTGAGGATCACAATGTGCCGACCGTTGATGTGGATCGTCCGATTGCCGATGAGGTGAGCCGGCAGCAGGTGGAGACTTTGCGGGCAAATACGGCTGAGTTTGGGATTGTGAACTATCCGATGGGTGATCCCAATCAGGGGATTGTGCATGTGATTGGGCCGGAGTTGGGGTTAACGATGCCGGGGATGACGATTGTGTGCGGCGATTCGCATACCTCTACGCATGGAGCGTTTGGGGCGATTGCGTTTGGGATTGGCACCAGTGAGGTGGAACATGTGCTGGCGACGCAGACTTTGCCGCAGGCTCGGCCGGGGACGATGTCTGTTCGGGTGGATGGTGTGTTGGGTTCTGGTGTGAGCGCGAAGGATGTGATTTTGCGGATTATTGGTGAGATCGGCACGGGTGGGGGGATTGGGCGCATTATTGAGTATCGGGGGTCGGTGATTTCGGAGCTGTCGATGGAGGGGCGGATGACGGTGTGCAATATGTCGATTGAGGGCGGCGCCCGGGCTGGCTACGTCAATCCAGACCAGACAACCTACGATTATCTCAAAGGGCGGCCATACGCGCCGCCCAACTTCGAGCCTGCGGTCGCGTGGTGGGAGTCCATGGTTTCGGACGCAGACGCCGAGTACGACGACGTGGTCAAAATCGACGGCCGCGAGATCGGCCCG
>JAAXHB010000095.1 GCA_012271125.1 Actinomycetota bacterium
CCCCACTCCCTCAAGCGTGCCGTCCAACTCGGTCCCCCCTCTAACCCTGCTCCCACCTTTGCCGTTTGTTGATCTTCGGGAGTGTTCTATTTGATTAGTTATTGATTGAAGGGGCGACTTGTTCGGTGAAGGCGGTTAGTTGGTCTAGGAGTTCGTCTTTGCTGCGGCTGCGGAACTTGAGATGCATAGTGTTAGCACCAGCGTCTAAGGCTTGGCAGATGGTTTCGGCGACCGCTTCAGGGCCGAAGATGAGATGGTCAGGGATTTCTTTAGGCGCGGTTTTGGCGGAGTTGGCAAGCAGGTAAGCCCAGGGAACCATGTAGCCGATGTCGAAAGGTTCGTCGGAGCGGTTGGCATCGCCGGCAGCTTGGCGGATCGTGTCGACGATTTCTCGGTACTGAGATACGGGATTTCCCATAGGCACATAGCCATCCCCAAGACGTCCGGCGCGTCGCCAGGCATTACGACCCGAACCGCCAACCCAGATTGGCAGTTCTCGGCTTGGAGTAGGACCGACACCCATTTGTGTGTATTGAAATTTCTTGCCATGATGGCCTACGTAGGAGTCGGTACCGTTGTGTCTGTCGTTGCCAATGTCATCGTTGCCGTCATTGTTGACGCCGTTGTTACCGTCGTCGTTGTCACCGAAAACACCGCGAACAGCGCTGATGATCTCATCAAGAGTGTCGCCGCGGCCCGCATAGTCAACGCCTAGAGCCTCGAACTCGCCATGAACATGGCCGGCACCGACACCAAGAATTGCACGCCCAGCAGACAAGTGATCCAAAGTCGCGAACGACTTCGCAGTTTGAAGTGGATGACGATACGGGGCGACCCAGACCAGCGACGCCAAATTAATAGTGCTGGTATGAGCAGCCAAAAATGCCAGAGTTGCGACCGTGTCATACCAAGTTGTGGACATATGCGGCAGCGACGCAGGAATAGCTATGTGGTCACACACGCCGATAAAGCTGTGGCCGGTATTTTCAGCAGCTTGTGCCACGGTTACTAGGTCAGCAACGGTGGCGGTGTGCTCCCACGGGTCAGCGAGAGTTTCGGTGAGGGCCTGGATCGGCAAGGTCATGCCATATGTCCAGCTACCGGCGGAGGTAATAGCGCTCACAGGTAGCGATGTTAGGCGCGCTGGTAGTGTCAAAATCTTGGAGCTGATATGAGCGACGATGCCCTAGAGCCCCAACCTGAGTCCGAAACGGCAGCCAAGCAGCTGCCCGGAGTTGGCGACGACGCCATGGGCTTGCGTCAAGGCCTGGCTGCAAGCGGGGCGTTCACGTTCATCGTGTTGCTGGTGCTCAACAGTCTTGACGAGCTCGAACAGTCGGCAATGTTTGTGCTCGCCCCCGATATTCGAGACACTTTCGGCGTGTCAGATGGCATGATCACCTTCATAGCTTCGGCTTCGGCGGCTTTTGTGGTGCTCGGTGCGTTTCCGATGGGTTGGCTAGCGGATCGTTGCCGTCGTTCTCCCATTGTGGGCGGCGCAAGCATCGTGTTTTCAGCGATGGTGGTGCTGTCGGGGTTTGCGGTGAATGCGTTCATGTTGTTTTGGGCACGTTTCGGCACCGGCATTGCCAAGTCCAACACCTTGCCAGTTCACAATTCGCTTATCGCCGACGCTTATCCCATCGGGGTGCGAGGGCGTATCAGTGCCTGGACCCAAACTTGCGGCAGGGTGATTGCCGCTATCAGTCCGCTTGCTGTTGGTGGGGTAGCGGTTCTTGCGGGCGGCGACGAAGGTTGGCGTTGGGCATTTTTCCTGCTCGGGTTGCCGGTTGGAGTGTTTGCCTTGTTGGCGTTTCGTATACCTGAGCCGCCACGGGGTCAATGGGAAAAAACTTCGGTGCTTAAACAGGTCATCGTTGACGAAAATCCGGCACCGATTTCAGTAGAAGCAGCGGTAAGTCGTCTAATGCGCATCGACACGATCCGAGCAGTGCTGTTCGGGTTTGCAGCGTTGGGGTTTGTGATATTCACAATCCCGGTTCAGGCAAACCTTTACCTAGAGGACTCCTTCGGGCTTGGACCGCTTGGACGTGGAGTAGCAACCTCGGTCGCTGGAATCGTGGCGGCAGCGGTGTTGCCTTATGTGGGAGCTCGCTTTGACGGGCTATACCGGATTGACCCTGCCAAAGCCTTGCGTTTGATCGGAGTGTTGTTGTTGCCGACGGCTGTGTTGGCACCTTTGCAGTTTCAAGCACCGAGTGTGATCTGGTTCATTGCCTTGGACATTCCTCGGGTGGTGTTGAGTTTCGCCAGCTTTGCGATGGTCGGACCGGTGATCTGGTCGGTGGTGCCGTATCGGTTACGTGGTTTGGGATCGGCGCTGGTGACATTGTTCATCTTCTTGTTCGGAGCGGTTGCTGGTTCGGCGTTTGCCGCGGTGTTGGTGGATGGATACGGCGTGCAAGTAGCGGTGTCGGTTTTGGCGGTGCCGTCGGTGCTCGTGGGTGCGACATTGTTGATGCGTGGTGCTCACTCGATCAAGTCCGATTTGATACAGGTGGCTACAGAACTCAAAGAGGAAAAAGCACAACACGAGCGCAGTTCAACTACTGGGACAGCTGTCTTGTCGGTTAGCAACATTGACTTCAGTTACGGCTCGATGCAAGTGCTATTTGATGTCAACTTAGAAGTTGCTCAGGGCGAGACATTGGCATTGCTGGGTAACAATGGTGCCGGCAAGTCCACAACCTTGAACGTGATCACTGGTCTGGTCACCCCAGAGCATGGTGAGGTGCGTTTCAAGGGCCAGCCGATCACTTTCACCTCAGCAGAGCATCGTTCAGCCATGGGTATTCAGATGTTGCCCGGAGGCAAGGGCGTGTTTAGCGATCTAAGCGTGGAAGACAATTTGCGCATCGGTGCCTACAGGTATCGCCATGACCGTGGCGACATGCAGCGCCGCATCGGACGTGTTGTCGACATTTTTGACCATCTGCAAGGCCGACTAGGAGAGCGAGCCGGTGACTTATCTGGTGGGCAACAGCAGATGCTTGCCTTAGCAAGGGTGCTGTTGCATGAGCCTGAATTGTTGATTATTGACGAGTTGAGCATGGGTTTGGCACCGACAATTGTTCAGGACTTGCTGGTGCGCATCGGCGACCTTCGTGCCGGTGGGCAGACGATGATCGTGGTGGAAGAAAACCTGTCTTTGGTGTTGAGCATTGCTGACAGGGCAGTGTTTTTAGAAAAAGGTGAAGTGCGTTTTGAAGGGTCAGCAGCAGGTCTGGTGGAGCGTGACGATCTGGTGCGTGCAGCGTTTCTCGGTCAGGACATGTCACAGGTGTCGCTGATAGATGAGTCTTCGGCTTCGCAATTCTTGTCACCTCATCCCGAGGTGTAGTTGTGTTTGCTGCTTGGATCACTACCCAGTTGGTCTTCAATGGCATGGTCACCGGACTGGTCGTTGGCCTGGTTGCTATGGGCATAGTGCTCATCTACCGATCCACACGAGTCATCAACTTTGCGGTCGGCAACCTGGGCGTGCCGGCAGCCATGTTGTTGGCTCTGATGCAGCTCAATTGGGGATTTCCGTTCTGGGTTGGGCTGTTTTTGGCGTTAGTTGTGGGAACTTTGCTGGGTGCCTTGATGGAGTTGACCGTTGTGCGGCGATTGTTTCACCGTCCTCGTGTGATATTGCTGGTGGCAACCGTGGGCGTGGCGCAGCTAATGCGTGCTATTGCAGCGTCTTTGCCCGATTTGGACAGCCAAGGCAGACGTTTCCCCGTGGTTGGGCGCACTATTTGGGAAGACCTGCCTTTTGATCTGCGGATAAGTGCTCCGCAGGTGACGATCATCGTTGTGGTGCCGTTGGTTGCTGTGGCTTTGGGTTATGTGTTGAGCCGGACAACGTTTGGTCGAGCGGTTGCTGCGAGCGCGTCGAATCCGGATTTGGCACGACTGTCAGGAGTTAATCCAAAGGTTGTTTCGACATTTGTGTGGACGATGGCGGGTTTCATGTCGGCGTTGTCGATCATCTTGTTGAGCGGTCAGTCAGGGTCGGTGACTGCGATCGAGAATCTTGGTCCGCAGACACTGGCGAAGGCTTTGGCTGCAGCGGCTATTTGTGGTATGCGGTCATTCCCCCGAGCGGTTGCTGGCGGTGTGTTGATCGGTGTAGGCGAAGCTGTTTTGCGGTTCAATTTCTTGTCACACACTGGACTGATCGACTTTGTGCTGTTTTGCGCTGTCTTTGTTGCTGTTTTTTGGCAGAGCCGTGACAGTCGTGACGGGCAGGAGTTGGCGTACATGGCACGCATTCGTCAAGTCCCAGCTCGTTTACAAGCTTTGTGGTGGGTTCAGATGATGCCGAGGGTTGTGCTGGGGTTGGGTTTGATTTTTGCGGTGGTGTTGCCGTTGATCGTGGAGCTTCCGTCGCGACATTTGCTGTATTCAACTGTGCTGGGGTTCGGGATTTGTGCCATGTCGGTGACGGTCATAACCGGCTGGTCGGGGCAGTTGTCATTGGCGCAGATGGCTTTTGCCGGCTTTGGGGCGTTGTTAGCTGCGTCGCTCACTCGGGGGTTTGAGGTTGATATTGGTTACGGGGCTAACCGCATGCTGGATGTGACAGCGCCGGCTTTGCCATTTGCTGTTGCCATCGTGATAAGCGCAGTCGTGACAGGTTTGACTGCAGCGTTGATTGGCGCGGGGGCGTTGCGGGTGCGTGGTTTGATGCTTGCGATAACGACCTTTGCATTTGCGGTTGCCTGTACGCAGTTCGTGTTTAGGCGACCGATCTTTGGTGGCGGGTCGTCGGTGCCGTTCAAGCGCGGATCGCTGTTTGGCATTGATCTGACATCACAACGTGCCTATTACTGGTTCATGCTGGGCTGGTTCGTGGTGATATTCGTGCTAGTGGCAAGACTGCGGCAAAGCGGAGCCGGGCGTGCGCTGATAGCGGTGCGTGATAACCCAGCGGGTGCTGCGGCTTGCACGGTGAGTCCTGCCAAAATCAAGATAGCGGCGTTTGCTTTGGCAGGTGGAGTCGCAGGACTAGGTGGTGGATTGCTGGGCGGGCTTGTGCAAAACATTCGCTACACCGAATCGTTGTTTCGGGTGGATGATTCGTTGCGGGTGGTGGGAATGGCAGTTATCGGTGGTCTTGGATCGGTTACTGGCGCAGTGCTGGGAGCGGTTTGGGTGGAAGGCATACCTGCGTTTTTTGCCGACAACGAAGTTGTGCCCTTGTTTTCGTCGAGCATTGGATTGTTGTTGGTGATCATGTACATACCCGGAGGTTTCATCCAGATCGGCTACAGCGCACGCGACGCAATCTTGCGCTGGGCTGAGCCGAGACTGGCTCAAACTGGTGACGCTGCTGGTGACTTTGCCAACGACGTGGGAGGCACACCGGTTTTGGGTGGGGGAGCGGTACCCGGAACTCTGCCATTCGACCGGACTGTGACGGACAGGAGCACCGCGGCGGAGAGTGGCGCGGTTGTCTTGGCAGCCAAAGACGTGACTGTGCGATTTGGCGGCAATGTCGCCGTCAACAACGTGTCAATCCATGTGACCCAGTCTGAGATTGTTGGGCTGATTGGCACTAATGGAGCTGGTAAGACCACCTTGATGAACGCCATCGGTGGCTTCGTTCCGGCAAAAGGCACTATTCATCTTTTAGGCGATGACATCACCAAAGCAACCGCAGCTAAACGAGCTAAAAAAGGTTTGGGACGAACATTTCAAGCAGCGACGCTGTTTCCTGAGCTCACAGTGCGTGAGACTGCCATGGTCGCCCTCCGAGCTCGAGCCGGACGCGGAGGTTCAGCACTGTTGCGTAAGCGCAGTCAGGCTCAAGCTGATGAATATATCGATTGGCTTGGGTTAGGCGATCATGCCGATCACTATGTAGCGGAGTTATCAACCGGCACCCGTCGCATTGTGGAGCTGGCATGCCTGTTGGCGTTGGATGCTCAAGTGCTGTGCTTTGACGAGCCCACCGCTGGGGTAGCACAAAGCGAAGCCCTCGCGCCGCTGCTGATGAATATTCGTAATGATCTGGGGGCGTCGGTGCTGTTGATCGAGCATGACATGAGTTTGGTGATGGGGGTAAGTGATCGGGTCTATTGCCTTGATTCAGGCTCGGTGATCGCTGAGGGCATCCCATCTGAGGTACAGAACCATCCCGACGTGATCACCAGCTACCTCGGCACTCCCGTCACCACTTAATAATTGTCACTCCAGTACTTGATAACCGCCAACCACACCAGCACACAGTCTTGGGTACGGGTGCCCTAACGCGTCTTTAGGTCTCGTGCACACGGTGTTCGAACTTGTCTAGCCCTGACTCAAGCAGCGGACTTGGCTCTCCGCTGTAGAGCACATAGAGCTGATCTCGTGCCCTAGTCATCGCCACATATAGACGGCTCATATCTAGAGCAACATGGTCGGCGTATTCCTCGTCGCTCATGTTCTCTTCTTGCTTCTTTGGAAACCGACCGTCGCTTATGTTGTAGAGAAACACAATTTTGAACTCCAGCCCCTTAGCTCGAAACAAGGTGCCCACCTTGACTTCGTCACTGAATCGACCTGTGTAGCTCTTGATGGGCAATACCCGTAAACCTGCTTGCTCAAGCTTGCGCTGAACCTTTTTCTCCTGGTTATTGATTGAAACCAGCACTGCTATGTCGCCGATAGCTACAGCGTCACTAACGGCGAGTCGTTGAACTTCCTGTGCGATGAAGTCGGCTTGAGCATCTTCGTCTTCGGCTTGAACTAATACGGGCGACATACCATCTCTGAGAGTCTTAGCAGCCATTTCGCCGCGTTTATATTTCGTGTCGGTTTCTTGTCCTGGGTCCGTTTCTTGTTCTGTGTCATCCTCTTGGGCTGCTTCAGAGTCGTGTGTTTCGGCGGGGTCGTATTTCTCGCCAAGATCATCAACCTTGACCGCTCCGGCACATGACATGGCGACATCGATGATGTTTTTGGAGTTGCGGTAGTTGGTGGCGAGGACTGCGCTGCGTCCTCGAACGTCCACCCCTGCTTCTTGGAGTGTGAAACCGCCTGGGTAGATGCGTTGTCCGCCGTCACCTGCGAGGAATAGCGCGTTGGGCTTGTCGACGCCGTCTTCGTCGCTCACCAGAGCTCGGACAAGTTGCAGCCCAACAAGGGTCAGGTCCTGGACTTCATCAACAATTGCAGCTCGATATTGAGCCGGTTGGGAAAGGGCAATATCACGTGCGACCAGAATGCGATCTGCGAAGTCATAAGTTTTTGCTTTCTTTAACTCCTGTTGGTACGCCTCATAGAGCTCCCAGACTTGGGTACGCATATGAGTACCAAATCCTGTTCCGCGTCCGGTTCTCTCAATGCGCTGATATTCGCCAAGAGACTTAAGCCCTCTGCCCTTTATCACTTGGGCGACTTCGTCTAGTAGGTAGCTCTTGGTGATACCTGAGGTGTGTAGTGGCGTGTCTGGAGTGACAATGGCTTGAAATGCCTTTGTGAAAGCACTTTTGACCTTGTCGGTGTCTACATCAAGCTGGTTCTGGGCCTTATTGCATATCTGATTCGCCAACCTGTCGATGTTGACGAACTCAACGCAGTCAGGACGTGAGGATGGGATTTGTCGGAATAGTCCGTCAAAAACCGGCGGAAGTGTTTTGATGTAGGTCGTGAACAGGATCGGCGGCGAAGCGTCGCCACCTACTTGCTCTGATCCGAACTGCTTCGCCAATGCCGCGGCTCGGTGAAGCGCAACGACCGATTTTCCGGTTCCGGCAGAACCTCGAACTCGTGCTGGTCCAGTGAAGTTGCGTTCTACCAACTCGCGCTGATTTGGATGCAGGAAAATCATCCATTCTTCGATTGGGGCTGCTACTAGGCGCTGCACCTCGTCGTCGTCAAGCACCGATGACAGACCTCCTAGTGCACCCCGTTCAATAATGGCTCTGTATAGGTATTCGTCGTCAGGGTCGTCAATGAGTTGACCTTGTAGATAGTCAGCAGGTTGGACTTCGATTAGGTCCATGATCAGAGACAACCGTTCTTCGCTTATGTCTGTCCACACATCAAGCAACGTGTCCAGGGTGGACTTTCGGAGCATGTCTATTTCGCCGACATTAAATCCAGCCTGTTCGAGATCGCGGTTGGACCATTGACGCAAGATGGGTTGTTCTTGTTTAGTGGGGGTTGAAGTTTTTCGGTTTTCGACGGGTTTGGGTTCCAGATCGACACCCTTGCGTTCAAGCGTTACAAATTGAGGGTTGCCGTCCTGTGGTGCAACGAAGTCGGAGCGTTGTGCCAGCTGATAGATGTAGTCGTGGTGTCCGGCACGCAAGAAGACACTGGCAGGACCTTGTTTAGCAATAAGTACGCGAAGTTCAATCGAGGCGCGGATTGACCAGAGACGCTTGCTTCCGACCTTGCCGCTTAAGCGTTCAAGTTGCAAGCTGGGAGTTGCAGGGTCTTTGGTGTATTGGGCAATGGCATTCATCACCTGCCCTTGTTCGTTTATTTCAAGCTTGGAGGTGGATTCCAAAAAGCCTGGGTCTAGAGAGGTCAAGTTTTTTGATGATGCCATAAGCCGTGACTTTACCGAAGGGGTATGACACCAAACCGAGAGGGTCCAAACCGAGAGGGTAAGGCCGGTGGTTGTCGTGACCGCAGTTTGACAGCGTCCATCGTTGAATCAAAAACGTTGAAATTAAGAAGATACAAGAGTGAAGATAGTCGCATCAACCCACCTAAATTATGTGTGCATAAAAGAGAGATATAAGCAATAACTACCAACTATTGGCATAAAAATTGCAAAGTCTTGTAAAAATGGTTAGAATGCTTTGGCTTGCCTGGGCTGAATGGCTCATCCATGGCCGGGGTTCACCTGGTGACGGACGTTGAGCGGTTTCGCCGGTGGTTGGTTAGTTAATACCCAAGGAGGAACAGTGGACAGAGATGCAAATCCTTACCGACCTGGTGCAGGTACACAACCCCCAGAGCTTGTAGGCCGAGATGAACTGATTGATGAATTTGGTGCGGAGATGCGCATGGTTATGAAGTGTCGCCCAGTTAAGAGTTTCATGCCAGTTGGCCTACGTGGTGTTGGCAAGACTGTGCTAGTTAACCGTTTTATTGAAATAGCTGGCTATGAGGGAGCACGAACGGCTTATTGGGAGGCATCAGAGGAGGGGAAATTTAGCCACCTTCTTGCTGCTCGGCTTCGTGCCGTTTTGTTGGAGCTTCGGTCCGGATCGGTTAAATCGGCTGTTACCAAGGCATTAAGAGCCTTGCGATCATTTGTGGTGGTGCATCTACCAGATGGGCATGCAATCACTCTTGGTGTTGAACCTGCTGTTGGAATTGGAGATTCAGGCATTCTTGCCGAGGACGTCACCGACCTCTTGGTCGCGAGTGGCGAGGCAGCGGCCGCACGTGACAGCGCAATTTTGTTAGCAGTGGATGAGGCACAGTACTTATCCAGAGATGAGCTTGGGAGCTTGATTGGAGCGGTACACCGCACAAACCAACTAGATCTGCCAGTGATGGTGGTAGCCACTGGGCTACCGCAGCTGCAAGGTCTAGCTGGAGAGGCGCGTAGTTACGCAGAGCGCTTATTTTCATTTCCCAATGTTGACGTGCTAACGGAGGCAGATGCTCGTTTGGCGCTTGAGAGTCCAGCTAGTCAGTTGAACGTTGAATTCGATGTTGAAGGCATCGATTACATCATGGAAATGTCACGTGGTTATCCATACTTTCTTCAGGAATGGGGAAGACACTCATGGAACGCTGCGCCTAATGGTTCGAGCCGCATCACATTTGAAGATGTTAAAGCAGCAGAAATTGCAGTAATTGACACACTTGATCGGGACTTCTTTCGTGTTCGGTTTGACCGTTTAACGCCAAAGGAACGTCAATACATGAGAGCGATGGCTGAATTAGGTTTTGGTCCTCATCGTTCTACAGATATTGCTGAGGTGCTTGGGGTGGCTGCTCAGAGTGTCGGGCCGCGGCGCAGCGATTTAATTAAAAAAGGAATGATCTACGCACCTCTACGAGGCGAGACAGCATTTACTGTTCCAATGTTTGATGATTTCCTTAAGCGGAACTTTGAACCCGACTGGTAGGGGTCAAAGCAAGAACGCTGTTGGTGATGAGGGCGACGGATGTTGATGTAGAGGGGTTAAAGGGTGGTGAGGCCTTTGTCGAGGTCGGCGATGATGTCGTCAAGGGTTTCAAGGCCGACTGCTAGACGCACCTGTCCGGGCAATACACCAGCCGAGGCTTGTTCTTGTTCGGTGAGCTGTGAATGCGTTGTTGATGCGGGGTGGATGACGAGGCTGCGGACGTCACCGATGTTGGCGACATGGCTGTGCAGCTCCAGTGCTTCCACGAACTTCTGACCAGCTTCACGACCACCTGGTACAACAAAAGACGGAATAGCACCGAAGCCACGCCCGCCGGTCAGGGTCTTGGCACGCTCATGGGTTGGGTTGGACTCCAAGCCGGCATAAAAGACTTGCTCAACCTTGGGATGATCATTGAGATAGTTGGCAACCGCAGCAGCATTCGCGCAGTGGCGTTCCATGCGCAGGCTCAGGGTCTCAAGGCCCTGCAAGAACAAAAACGCATTGAATGGCGACATGGCTGCACCGATGTCACGCAGCAGCTGCACTCGTGCCTTGATAACAAACGCTCCAGGGCCAAGCGCAGGCCAGTAGGCAAGGCCGTGATAGCTGGGATCAGGCTCGAGATAATTCTTAAACCGCCCCGATGCGCCGAAATCGAAACTACCACCGTCGACGATCACACCGCCGATGGAGGTGCCGTGGCCGCCGATGTATTTCGTCGTTGAATGCACGACAATGTCGGCACCGTGTTGGAACGGCTGCACTAGATACGGCGTGGCGGCGGTGTTGTCGATCATTAGTGGGCAGTCGTTGTCGTGGGCGATCTCAGCCACCGCGGCGATGTCAAGGAAGTCGTTGCCGGGATTGCCGAAGGTCTCGCCGTAGAACACTTTGGTGTTGTCACGCACCGCGGCGCGCCATTCATCGAGATTGTGGGGGTCTTCGATAAAGGTGACCTCGATGCCCATCTTCGGCATTGTGTAATGCAACAAGTTGTAGGTACCGCCATAAAGCGACGCTGAGGACACCACATGGTCGCCGGATTCGGCGATGTTGAGAATCGCCAGAGTCTCGGCGGCTTGACCACTACTGACGACTAGTGCGCCGGGCAGCCCGACTGCTGTATCGGGGGCACCTTCAAGGCTGGCAATCCGGGCTTCGAGGACGGCCTGGGTGGGGTTCATGATGCGGGTGTAGATGTTGCCCATTTCGGCGAGGGCGAACAGGTTGGCGGCGTGTTCTGTGCTGTTGAAGGTGTAGGACGTGGTCTGGTAGATCGGCACGGCTCGGCTGTTCGTGGCTTCGTCTGGGACTTGGCCAGCATGGATTTGGCGGGTTTCGAATCCCCAGTTTTGGTCGTTGGTCATGTTGGCTCCTTAGGTGTGTGCGCCCGTGTTTCGGACAGTCTTGTTTGAGGGTAGCGAGACCACGAGCTAATCCCTACCTGTTTGGTCAGGAATTAGAAAAATCAATCATGAAAGAAGTCATGCTCGGCTGGGTCGAAGTTGTCAGGTGGATGGTTCGGCGGGGCGAACAGGTCGTTGTCGGTTTCACCCAAGATGCCGAGCTTGCGCATTTTTGCTCGCCGCCGTGCCTCTAGGAATATGTACTGCTGGACGTCCTGGGGTGTGTCGTCGTCGAGGAACATATGAGACGCTTTCGGATCGCGCATGACCTCGTCTCGCACCTCATCGCGAGACACGTCACATGGCTGCTTATTGGGCTTGCGGCCCTGACAATGTGAGCTGCGCTGCTCATCTGAGAGTCGTCCAGCTAATCGCCATCCGCATACTGCGCTGCCAATCCAGACGGGACCAGTTATCACAAACGGGCCCATAAGCATGTAATACATAACATCGTAAAAAGTAATCACACATCACAGACTACACCTTTAGACATAAAAACACACAACCTGCGCTCTGCGCTTCAAAGAATTCTTAGAGTTGGGCTGGCGGGCTTGAATGCGCGCAACCGCGTTTAGCGTGAGCACATTCAAGGCCGATAAAGGCCACGAACGCTAGGTGGGGTCGTTGCGGAGCCAGACGGTTTGTTGAGGGAAGGGGATTTCGATGCCAGCTTTGTCGAAAGCTTCTTTGAGGCGCAGGCGCAGTTCGCGCTCCACACTCCACTGCAACGAAGGCTCGGTTTTGACGACGATCCGCAGTGCAATGCCTGATGCTCCCAGACTCTGAACGCCTAGCACTCGTGGCGCTTCGGAGAGTTCGTCGCCGCCCCATTCAGGGTCAGCCCACATTTCGGCGCTGACTTCTTCGATAACGGTCATCGCCTGACGCAAATCTGTGTCGTAGGAAACTTCTATGTCGATGAGCGCCATCGACCAGAGCTGGGAGTAGTTGGCAACCCGGTTGATCTGACCGTTGGGGACATGCCAGACGGTGCCATGCTTGTCGCGCACGGTTGTGGATCGCAGCGAAACCTTTTCGACTGTGCCGGTGGCGTCGCCGAAGTCGATGACATCACCTACGCCGTAGTTATCTTCGATGAGCATGAACAGTCCAGTCAAAAAATCCTTGACGACGGACTGAGCACCA
This sequence comes from Actinomycetota bacterium, assembly GCA_012271125.1. Classification (GTDB taxonomy): domain Bacteria; phylum Actinomycetota; class Acidimicrobiia; order Acidimicrobiales; family Aldehydirespiratoraceae; genus JAAXHB01. The sequence goes on from JAAXHB010000095.1 coordinate 12,641, forward strand.
AAACCGAGCGCCACACCAGCAATGCCGGCACCGGCGATCAGCGGACCAAGGTTGACGCCGACTTCGCCGAGGATGACCATCGCCGTCATTGTCCAAATCAGCACCAGCACGATGCTGCGCAGGACATGGCCGAGCGTCTCGGCACGAGCTTCGGCTCGGCTCGCTTCGATTTCTTGCATTTCCTTGCCGCCGGGGCCTAGTTCTCGCAGCGCCTTGAGGGGGCTGTCGACGGGGGCGGCGCCGATGCGTTTGGCCAGGCGCACGATGGCTCGTTTGGCGATTCGAGATGCGACCCAGCCGATGAGCAGCACAACAATGACACGGATTGGGCGGTTGAGAAACCATTCTGCGGCGGTGGCAAGGGCGGCGTTGTTGGTCCAGTCGTAGACATTGCGACAGATTGCGCTTTGGTCGGTTACGCCGCAGGCATCGGCGAGGCCGGTATTGGCTTGGGCGAGTATTAGGGCGGGATTTGGCCAAGAAAGATTTAACACGGCGTCCACGCTAGTCACCGCTGCGGTAGCGGGCATTAGTTTTTCATGCATTAGTTATTGCGGCGTGCGCAGGGGCTGGTTGCTGTTTCTCGCAGCAGTTTTGTTGGGTTGTAGTTCTGATGATGGGCGGGTGACAGTGATGGCAGCGTCGTCATTAGCAGAGGTGATGGATCATTTCGACGACGACATAGACGACGACAACATTGACGGCGTAAGCGTGATAACCGCTGGGAGCTCCGTGTTGGTTTCACAACTCGCTGCTGGTGCTGATGGTGACATCTTGATCACCGCCGACGCTGACAGCATGAACCGTGCCATTGAGCAAGGCCTTGTAAAAGGCAAACCGAGCGTGATCGCACAGAATCGCCTGGTGTTAGCAGTCGCCACAGGAAACCCCGGCGGAGTTGAGTCATTAAATGATCTCAGCAGAAAGGAACTATTAGTAGGACTTTGCGCTGAGGAAGTCCCATGCGGCGCGCTTAGCGCTCAGGCATTAGATAGAGCCGGTGTTGAAGTATCAGCGGATACGTATGAATCAAGCGTCCGTGCGCTTCGCACCAAAATCGCACTAGGCGAGTTAGATGTCGGCTTGGTCTACGCCACTGACGCTCAAGCCCTAGACCTACAAACCGTCGCTGTTCCCGAGCTAAACAACTTCACCAACGACTACTACATAGCCTCCATCGTTCCCAACCCACCCAGCTCGGTACAAACTTTTCTTTCCCTTTTCCTCTCCAGGGGAATGCAACATTTAGATGCCGCAGGGTTTGTAACGAAATGAGGGTGCCGGGGGTGGTACGCGGGGTTGGGTATGTGACAGTGGTGCTGTTAGCAGTGCCGATAGTTGGGGTGTTGCAGCGAGCCCCATGGTCGGAGTTAGGAAATCAGCTGAGCCGACCGGCGTTGTTGGATGCCCTATGGGTATCGCTGGTGGTGAGTTTGGTAGCGGCAGGGGCGTGTTTGGTGCTGGGGTTGCCGTTGGCGTTGTTGTTGAGCCGGGCGACGCATCGGGGCGTGCGATTTTTGCGGGTGCTGGTGATGTTGCCGATGGTGTTGCCTCCGGTTGTTGCCGGCACGGCATTGCTGTTTGCCTTGGGACGGCGAGGACTGCTGGGGCAGTGGTTGTATGACTGGTTCGGAGTGTCGTTGCCGTTCAGCATTGCCGGAGCGGTAGTAGCGGCGACATTTGTGGCGTTGCCGTTCTTTGTGATCACGGTTGAGTCGGCGTTGCGTCAAGCGGGTCAAGACATTGAAGAAGCCGGCACGGTGTTGGGCGCGGGAGCGTGGGCGAACCTGTTTTTTGTGACTTTGCCGACGATACGCTCAGCGATTGTGGCGGGGGCAGCACTGGCATGGTCAAGAGCGTTAGGAGAGTTTGGGGCAACCTTGACATTCGCAGGCAGCTTTCCGGGGCGGACACGAACCTTGCCGTTGGAGACTTATTTGGCGTTGGAGAGCGATCCGCAAGGTGCGATTGTGATCAGCCTTGTGTTGTTGGCGGTTGCGGTGGTGGTGTTGGTGAGTTTGCGAGGGTATTGGTTGGGTGAGCAGGGCAAAGGTGTGGACAAGTGAGCTGGCCCAAGTGATCTGGAAGGTCAACGGCACCGTTCAGCGCGGCGACTGGCAGCTGCGACTTGACGGTTTGGAGTTTTCGGACGGAGTTACTGCTGTTGTTGGGGCGAACGGGTCGGGCAAGACGACTTTGGCTCGACTGCTGGGTGGGCTTGAACAATTATCAGGGACAGGTCTGTCAGGGATGGGTCAAATCTCGCGGGAAGGAGCCGATGGGATTGAGGTTTTGGATGATCTGACAGCAGGGGTGTTCGTCGAGCCAAAAGAGCGTGGCGTGGGGTTCATTTTTCAAGACCTGCGGTTATTTGAGCATCTGAGCGCCTTGGACAATGTTGCCTTTGGTCTACGACGAACTGGTAGAGCCAAGACCGAGGCGCGGCGACAGGCAGGGGAGTGGTTGTCGGTCGTGGGACTAGCGGAGAGCGACTGGAGGGAGCGTCCTGAGAAGTTGTCAGGTGGGCAGCGTCAAAGGGTTGCCATAGCTCGAGCCTTGGCACCCAAACCAGAGCTTTTGATCGCAGATGAGCCCTTTGCCTCTATTGACAGTGCTGGACGGAACCTCTTGCGACAGATTGCAGTGCCAAATCTGATTTTGATCACGCATGATCCGGTAGATGTGAGTACCTGGGCGGATTCTGTAGTGGTGCTTGACAAAGAGCGGGTGGTGGCTCGTGGTCGGCCTAGCGAGGTGGCGGCAGCGCCGGGAAGTAGTTGGGCGGCACAGTTTCTGGGCGCCAACGTTGTTAAAGGCACAGCCCAAGATGTCAATGTCACCACAAAGACCGGTTTCGAGCTGATCACAGCAACTCCAGCCACGGGAGACGTGTACGCGACCTTTGCGGCACATTCGGTGACGTTGCATCCAGAGATGCCCTCGGCTAGTAGCGCACGAAATGTTTGGCGGGGAACCGTTGAACGAGTTGAAACCGACCATGCCATGGCGAGGGTGAGTTTTGCGTCGCCATTGGTGATGCGAGCCGATATCACAGCGAAGTCAGCCCAGGATTTAGAGCTGGTGCCTGGGTCGGGGGTGTGGGTGTCGGTGAAGGCGACCGAGGTTTCGGTCGTTAGTTAATGCGGCGTTCACGGTCGGCCCAAAGAGTTTCACGAAGAGCGAACTTTTGAATTTTGCCGGTTGCGGTCTTGGGGAGATCGCCAAAGGTCACTGTTTTCGGTGCCTTGAAGCGAGCGATTTGAGTTTTGACATGTTCGACCAAGTCTGCTTCGCTGGTTTCGGCGCCGGTTCGTAGCACTACGAAGGCAGCGGGGACTTCGCCCCACTGGTCATCAGGAGCGGCGACTACTGCGCATTCGACAACATCGGGATGTGAAGCAAGGGCTTGCTCCACCTCGATTGAGGCAATGTTTTCGCCGCCGGAGATGATCACGTCTTTGGCGCGGTCACGCACTTCGGCGTAGCCGTGTTCGTGCATGACTGCCATGTCGCCGGTGCGGAACCATTTCCCGCCGGGGCCTTCGATGCTGGCAGCAGCAGTGGCGTCGGGGTCCTTGTAGTAGCCAACCATGACGTTGTTGCCGCGAATGGCGATTTCGCCTTGGGTTTCGCCGTCGGCGGGCACATCGTCACCGTTGGCGTCAATCACACGAATTGGTGCGGTGACTAGCGTGCCGACACCTTGGCGTGCCTTAATCTTGGCTTGTTCATCTGTGGGTAGGTCGTTCCATTCGCTGCGCCAGTCACAGATCAGCGACGGTCCGTAGGTTTCGGTCAGGCCATATAGGTGAGTGACGTCAATGTTGAGCTCGCTGAGCTGGGAAATCAGCGTCGGCGACGGCGGTGCGCCGCCGGTAGCTATCTTGACCTTGTGCGGTGCGGGCGCAGCGTTGGGGTCGTTGACAAGGCCGATTAGCACAGTCGGCGCGGCGTTGAAATGCGTCACGCCGTCTTCATGAATGCGTTTCCAAACAGTTGCGGGGTCGAGGGTGCGCAACATGACATGGGTGCCGCCCACAGCGGTGACCGCCCAGGGGAAGCACCAGCCGTTGCAGTGAAAAATCGGCAACGTCCACAGGAACACGGCGTCACTGTCGAGGCCGGCTTGGGCGACCATTGCCAAGGCGTTCATGTATGCGCCGCGATGCGAGTACATGACGCCTTTGGGGTTGCCGGTGGTGCCGGAGGTGTAGTTCAGGCTTAGCAGGTTGTGTTCGTTGGTGACGTCGACTCGGTAGGGCATGGCGTTGGCGAGCAGGGTCTCGTAGGCATAGTTGTTGCTGACGTCAACGCCATTGTCAACAGTGCCGTACTCATGGCTGGAGATGACAAGTCGGATGCCGTTATCGAGACGTTTTTGAATACCGACGGCTACATCTGCGAGCTCAGGGTCAACGAAGAGGACTTTGGCACCGGCGTGTTCAACGATCCAGGCAAGCTCAGGTTCAGAGAGGCGAGAGTTGAGGGCGTTGAAGACGATTTGAGCCATCGGGAAGGCGAACGTTGCTTCGAGAGCCATCGAGACGTTGGGAGCGAGGACCGAGACCTTGTCGCCTGCTTGAAGACCGAGTTCAGTGACTGCTGCGCCGGCGAGACGTTCGCAGCGGTCGGCGAATTCTTCATAGGTGCGTCGGATTGGGCCGTCAATAACAGCGAGACGGTCACCGTGGACGACACGAGCACGGTCTAGGTAGGCAACCGGTGACATTGGCACCGGAACAAATGGTGAGCTGATGTCAGTGCTCATTTGCCGTAGATGTCGTTGTCGTCGTAGCCGGCGTCGTCATCGTTGTCGTCATCGTCATCATGCAGCGTCGATCAGAGCCTTGACGCGACCGGCGGCATCGTCAAGGTCAACAAGTTCAACTTCGCCATTAGCACGCTGGACGAGCTCGACTTGGCCGTCGGCAAGCGCACGTCCAATCGTCACCCTAAAGGGGATGCCGATGAGCTCAGCATCGGCGAATTTCACACCGGCACGGGCATCACGATCATCTAGTAGGGCATCTATGTCAAGGTCCCGCAATGCCGTGTAGACAGATTCGCCGGCGGTGGCTGCGTCGCTGTCGTTGATATTGGCAACGGTAACGACGGCCTCATATGGCGCAACGGGAACAGGCCAGATGAGTCCCTTGTCGTCGTGGTGGGCTTCGGCGATGGCAGCCATGGCACGACCGATGCCGATGCCGTAGGAGCCCATGGTGATCGGGCGCTGCTCGCCGGAGTCGTCTAAAACGACGGCTTCCATGATTTCGGAGTAGCGGCGGCCGAGTTTGAAGATATGGCCGGTTTCGATGCAGCGCAAGATTTC
>JAAXHB010000096.1 GCA_012271125.1 Actinomycetota bacterium
TTGCGTCCCTTAATAGCTGCCGACATCATCGACGCAGAGGACTGACTAATCGAACAACCTTGCCCTCCGGTGGTGACCTCGGTGATGCTGCCGTTGTCGTCAATGCTGATATAGACGATCACCTCGTCGCCGCATAGAGGATTGAACCCTTCGGCACGCACCGCTGGTGGAACCTCAAGCTCACCACGATTGCGAGGGTTGCGGTAGTGGTCGAGAATGATCTCTCTGTACAGGTCCTCAAGTCCGCTCATTGTGAGAAAATTACCTGATTTTCACAAGGCGAACATGTCGCCGGCAGCTTGCAGCGAGTCCACCAGCTGGTCTACGTCGTCGGTGTCGTTATACACATATAGCGAAGCCCGTGCTGTTGCCGCAATACCGAGCACGCGCATCAGCGGCTTGGCGCAATGATGCCCCGCACGCACGCACACCCCAGAGTTGTCAAGCACCTGAGCCAGATCATGGGGATGCACGTCCCGGTAGCTCATCGACAGCACTCCGCCACGCTCGGCTGGCTCACTCGGCCCGTGCAGCTGCAAATCCGATCCGTAGGTCTCGCTGAGGCGCCGCATCGCATAAGCGGTGAGGCTTACCTCATGGCTGCGCACATTGTCCATGCCAAGATTGCTTAGATAGTCAACAGCAGCACCCAGACCGATGATCTCCGCAATAGGCGGAGTGCCTGCCTCAAACTTGTGTGGGATTTCATTAGCCAAGAAGCCGTCCTTGCGCACATCCAGGATCATCTCACCGCCACCCAAAAACGGAGGAATCGTATCAAGCAGTTCAGCACGACCCCACAGCACACCGATACCGGTCGGCCCGCACATCTTGTGACCAGTAAAGCCAACAAAATCTGCACCCATCTCAACCACATTGGTCGGCAGATGCGGAACATACTGAGCAGCGTCGACCATCATCAACGCCCCCGCAGCATGCGCAGCATCGCAAAGACGCCGAATCGGATTAAGAGTCCCCAGCACGTTGCTCATAGCGGTGACGCTGAGCATCTTCGCTCCATCCAAATAGCGA
>JAAXHB010000097.1 GCA_012271125.1 Actinomycetota bacterium
ATCGGCTGCTGCGACCTCGGCTTCGAAAAAGAGGCTGTCCTGGCGTTTCGCCTGGGCCTCGCCGACGTTAACGATGACTACGAACTGACCTACACCCCCAGCGGTGCCTACCCCTTTGATTTCGACAACGTCGCCGGCGCTACCGAAGCATTCAACCTGGCACTAGCCGCCGGTGCCGACGCCGTCTACCCGTTCCTCGGCGGCGCGCATGAACCCGTCGTGCAGAGCGCCAATGACAACGACATCATCGTGATGAGCGCCGGTGCTTCCGACGTGTGCACCCGCAACGACCTCCACTGGGATATGGCGGTGCTGTTCGACCCAGGCGACTTCGCCCGCGCCATTTTCCCTGGGATCGTGTCCGGCGACATCTCTGAGGGGCAAGTCAAATTGTTCTCTGTGGGTGTTGACCCTGAGGTCGGCGCAGCAATCTGTGACCCAACACCCGAGCAGGAACAACGCCTCGCCGCGGCCCATACTGCGGTGGCAGACGGCTACTGCGAAGAGGAGTTTGGAATCATCAAGGCCATTGCCTTCAGCGGAGCAGAAATCGCCGACCCACAGCGTTGTAGCTAAGCCCATGGCCGTGACCCGGCACTTGTAATGACCAAATCTGCCGCCGACACATTGGTCCCAAATGTCGCGGTCCCAGCTGTCGCGTTTAAAGGCATCACCAAGCGCTTTGGCGCAATCATCGCCTGCGATCAGGTCAACCTCACCCTAAACCGGGGTCAAATTCACGGCATCTGTGGTGAAAACGGTGCCGGCAAGTCCACCTTGATGAACATGTTGTTAGGCATTGTCCTGCCCGACGCTGGCACGATTGAAATAAACGGTACTCCCACGGTTATTGCTGACCCGCAACACGCCGCCAAGCTCGGAATCGGCATGGTTCATCAACATTTCAGCCTGGTCAACGCCTTGAGTGTTGCTGAAAACGTGATGCTCGGCGACCTCGGCAAGTTTGATCTGTCTGACGCTCGCCGCCGTGTGGCAGAGCTGAGCGACCGTTACGGCATGGACGTGCCTGTTGATGCTCAAGTCGGTGACCTTTCGCCGGCACTGCGCCAACGTGTCGAGATCATCAAGTGTTTGCGCCGCAATCCCAGCATCTTGATTTTCGACGAACCCACCTCGGCGTTGACGATGGCTGAGTCTGAGGTGCTATTTCGTGTGCTGCGCCAAACCGTCCAGGAGGACAATTCCGCAGCGTTTCTTGTCAGCCACAAGCTGCCCGAACTTCAAGCCGCCTCTGACGAAATCTCCATCATGCACTCCGCCACCCTCACCCCATCACACCCCACTCAACTAACCCAACCCCCTCCTAACACCTCCCTGATCCCCACTCAAGAAGACTCAGTTCGCGCCACTTCAAGCAATCTTGAATCTGATTTTCCCCTCCCTCCCACTGACCAAAAAATATCCAGCGCCCCGCGGACTACCTCCGTAACACCTCCAGCGCTGGAAGTAACCGACTTGCGAACGCAAGACCCCTACGCGCCGTTGGATGGACTAACACTCACAGTGGCGCAAGGAGAGATTGTCGGGTTGCTGGCTGCTGAGGGAAACGGTCAGACTGAATTAGTTGACGTGTTATCCGGCTTGGTAAAACTCACATCCGGCACCGTCAAAGTCAACGGCTTAACCATCGACATCCACAAACCTGGCGCAGCGACTAAAGCAGGCATCGCAATCGTTACCGAAGACCGTCACGATGCAGGTTGCGTCTTAAACATGACCGTCGCCGAGAACCTTCACTTGACCATCAATGGCTCCTTTAAGTCCACCAACTTCAAAGCCAAAGCACAAGAACTAATCGACGAATTTGAGATACACGGCGCAACACCTGACACGCCGTTTTGGGCACTGTCCGGAGGCAATCAACAACGCGCCATCCTTGCCCGCGAAATTTCCAGCAATCCAAGCGTTCTAGTGGCGGCTCAGCCAATGAAAGGTCTTGATGCTGCTGCCACTGAGTGGATGACCCAGCGCCTACGCAACATCGCCGATAGCGGTGTCGGAGTGCTGCTGATTTCACCCGAACCTAGCGATCTAACTGCCCTCGCCGACCGCGTTCTCGCACTCAAGGCCGGAAAAGTTGTGGACGGACAAATTGCCGCCTAAAGCCGCCATAAACGTCATCGGCATTTACACAGGATGTGTCGCGACCGCGCTCGCCTTGTCCGCCGGCCTCGTCGCCATCACCGGCGGTTCATGGACAAGTGTCGTCACCGCACTCGTGGACGGCAGTATCCGCGCTCCCGGACGTTGGGGCGAAACCATCGGCGTCGCCGTCCCTCTAATCGTCATCGCCCTCGGCACTGCCATCTCTAGCCGTGCCGGTCTCATCAACATAGGTCAAGAAGGTCAGCTCCTAATCGGTGCCGCGTTAGCCACCTATGTTGGTGTACGAATGACCGGTCCCGGTCCGCTTGTCCTCGTGTGCCTACTACTCGCGGGCATTATCGGCGGAGCAATTTGGGCTGGTGTAGCGAGTGGATTGTTGTATTGGCGCAAGGTTCCAGAGGTGTTGACAACACTGTTATTGATAACGGTGGCATCTCAAGTTGTCGGCTACGGGCTGAAGGTTGATTGGCTCCTGCTTGCTTCCACCGACGGGCGTGGCGTCCGTAATCAGGTCAGCGACCAGCTCGTGCCTGACCGCCGCTTCCCTCGGCTAGAACTCTGGGGCAACGAGATACCACTCAGCATGATCGTTGCCTTAGCTCTCGCCTTAGTAGTCCTGATCTTGTTCAAACGTTCGCTCTGGGGATTCCGTTTGCGAGTCCTCGGCAACAACCCTCGCGCTGCCATTCGTGCCGGCGTCTCCCCCACTCGTTATGGCAGCACAGCCATGCTGATTTCCGGCGGTTGCGCTGGCCTGGCCGGTGCGCTGATGCTTTCAGGTGGCGACTTCGGCAACTACCGATTTACCTCAGGGTTTTCCAACAACATCGGCTGGGAGGGTTTATTGGTCGCCCTTGTCGCTCGCCAACATCCCGTTCGGGTGGTCGTCACCGCAATCGCATTTGCCGGACTTCGCACCGGTTCAGGTTTCTTAGCCGCTACAGGCGTGGAACCTGAAATCGCCCAAGTCGTCCAAGCCTTACTGGTGCTCGCCCTGCTAATCCCACCTGCGCTGTTCTTCATCCGTGACCGTCGCCGCGCCTTGAACGCCGCCCGAGACCGAACATGAGCGACTTCTTTTCCGCCGCTGCCGACGTTGTCAGCAACGACGTCTCCTACTCCGCTGCTATGCGCTTCGCCGCGCTACTCGCCTTCGCCGCCATCGGCGAACTCATCGCCGAGCGTGCCGGCACTCTCAATATTTCCCTTGAAGGCATGCTCCTCGGTGGTGCTTTTGCCGGTGCGCTTGGAATGCACTGGACTGGCTCCGTCACCGTCGGACTCCTACTAGCCACGGCTACAGGACTCGCTACTGCGGTGATTCAAGCCAACATGAGCCACCGCTTGAGCGCTAACGAATTTGTCGTCGGTCTAGCGCTCAACATCCTGGTTCTAGGCGTCGCCAGTTTCCTGAACTCAACGATCAACCCGGTTACTCACAGCGCGCATCGATTTGCCATACCCCTGCTCGAAGACATCCCTCTAATCGGCGAGGCACTGTTCGCCCAACCCTGGCCGATGTATCTGATCTACCCGTTAATCCCCGCCGCCTGGTGGCTGTTATATAGAACCCACTGGGGTCTCGAAGTTCGTGCAGTCGGCGAAAACCCCCAGGCTGTAAACGTCTCCGGCATCGACGTCAACAAGCGCCGCCGCCAAGCCATCTACGTCGCCGGCATCACCTCCGGCATCGGCGGCGGCTACCTCGTGCTGGGTCAAATCGGACGTTTCGAAGAAACCATCGTCGCCGGCCAAGGCTTTATCGCTATCGCAGCGGTCATTTTCGGCGGCTGGACTTTGCGTGGCGTCATCGGCGGATGTTTGCTGTTTGGCACCGTCAATTCGTTCCGCCTGACCTTGCCCACCCTCGGCCACGAACTCAACTCAGAGCTGCTGTCAGCAGCCCCGTTCGTCATCACAATCGTCGTCGTTGCTGTCTTCGCACACCGCACCCGCGCCCCCAAAGCCCTCGCCACCCCCTTCCCCCACCATCCCATCTAGACCCTCCCCCCGTTCCCGCCCACTAACCCCTAGGTTGCGCGCTTCATAAACCCTCCGCTACTATGTTCATGTGACAGTCACCGAAATACAACAGAGTGTGCCGTCACACGCGGACGCAGCTAAAGCTGCTACCGTAATGACAAGCGCAGGCGCGAACCTTGTATTACTACATGGTCGAGTCCACAGCGGCACAGCTAAGAGGGGCATGCCCATCAAGCTGTTAGTTGTTTTGGATGACTTGCGTTACTCAGACCGTTCCAAACTGGCACGAGAACTAGAAGCTCAAGCCGAGAAGGTATCCGGTCAACGTGTAGAGGTTTACCTCACCGATCGTCCTGAGTGGGACCACAGACACCTAAAGGTTGTCACGTCGTTTGAAGCCTGGGTAGCGGCGAACTCGCTTTGTCTCCACGAGAGCGACCCAGTTGACGTGATGTGGACCAAGGAGATCGGCTTGCCGTACTCATCACAAGAAGAAGCATTGAGAATGCTTCCATTCCTCGCGCGAGCGCTGCTGAATACACATACTGCATGGACAGCAGCAAGTACGCCGACAGCCGATCCAGTAGTAGCTCTAGCAGGCGAAGAAGCCAAGAAGCTGAACATCGCTACCCAAGCACATATGGCAATTGAGCTTGGAATGAAGTGCTTGGGCCATCTCAGCGAAGAAGCACCAGTCGAGTTCACCCATAGCCTCTACAAGTTGGTTGAACCAATTCGTGAGCCCTACAAGAGACAAGTGCTTGATCTGCTAGCTCCGCTACGAGAACCAGACAATAGTTTCATCAAGTGGCGGACTGCGGCTTTCTATGTTGACGACGAGGACGAAGACATCGATGACGGCGATGAGATAGATGTAGAACACTTCCAAGACATTCCCCAACCCACCGAGAACTACCTCAGAGATATTGTGATTGCCGCTGCCGAAATCGGTTTACTCGCAACCGGTTTTGCAACAGCCACATTCGGTCATGGGACCCACTACAACGTCACCGAAGCTCAGGCCTGCGCTCAAACCCTCCGCAAAACCATCCTCTCCCTCACCAACTCCACGCCTTAATCAAACCGCGGGAGCCGCTACATCCCAACCAGTTGCCACTAGTTCCTTCGCCACAGTTTCTGGCCATTCACGAGCAACGGCACCAGCTTGGATCTTGTGAAAGGCATCCCTTGAATCTTTGAGCGCAACTTCCCAGCCTGGGCGTCCTGGCACGATTCCCTCAAGAATTAAAAACTCGATCAAGTCTTCGAGGCATAGACGAAACAAAGCACTTCCAACCGGAAAATGCAAGTCCTCAATCTTGTCCTTTTCCCTCCCGATTACTTTCAACATTCGCTTGATGGCACGGGCTTTTCCAGGTAGATGTATGTGCGGGTCTGAATACTTGTTAGTTGGCTCCCTGTTGTAGTCGTAGCTAATTATCATTTCAGCGTCGGCATGCTGCAGCTCAAAGTGGTTCTTAACTGTTCTCAACTTGCCGCTACTGGGATCTAAATCAAATGTGAAAATTACCCACAAAGCAAACTTCTCCTTCGCACCGCGAAGTCGAAGAGGCACGGGAGCACCCGATGGCTTGAGTTGATTCACCTCATAACCCACCACTGCCTGCTGACGGTCATTTAGCAAGACTTTCAACCGAACGCCATCTGTGACCGTTTTGTTCAATAACTCACTTAACCCTTTGGCAACATCTCGTGCAAACTTCTGGAGCTTCTTCGTTGGATTAGCCAAGTGAAGACACAATGAACCAAGCGCGGCGCGCGGCACTCGATTCAAACTTTCCGGCTGCTGCTTGAGCCTCAAGCTGTTCCCTGGTAATGCGCGCATTCTTTAGCTCATTATCAATGGCAGCCTTAGTTTCGGCATCGTTGAGAACAATCACCTCACAATCGTCGTATTCCTCAGAAGTATGAGTTGCCTCATGCGTGCCTACTGCTGCTGCGGTCTCCGTCATAATGTCCCTCCTCATTTGCGGAGTTGATGTGATAGCGGGTCGACTTCTAGGCACTTTGCCCGTCTGTCAACCTGCAGCACATGATCCAAGTAACCAAACTATACACATTTTCATTACACGTCACGCATCGGAGGTGTGGGCAGGGGTAAGGCGGGGTAGACATTGTGGGTGAGTTTTGGGGGGGTGAGGTTTGGTTGGTGGGTTGCTAGTGGCGACGACTGGGAGACGGCACTAGGGCAAGCACGGGCTGCTGAAGCCGCGGGATGGAGCGGCATCTGGGCAGCGGATCACTTCATGCCACCTGCTGAGGGTTACGGATTTGACGAACCCGAACCGGCTGACTTGTCACGCGAACTGGGGCCGTCACATGAATGCTGGTCGTTGCTTGCGGGACTAGCCGCAGCTGTTCCAAGGGTTCGCCTCGGTGCCATGGTTACCGGCAACACCTACCGACACCCAGCGGTGTTAGCAAATCAAGTCGCAACTATTGACCACATCAGCAGCGGACGTGTCGTTCTAGGCATCGGCGCAGGCTGGCAAGAAAACGAACACCAACGCTACGGCATCGAATACGCCAACTTCACCCAGCGTTTTGACAAGCTCGAAGAGGCCTGCGCCATCATCACCAGCCTGTTTCAAAACGAACGCACTGACTTCAACGGCGTTCATTATCAACTAGATGGCGCACCGCTGGCACCCAAGCCGATCCAGAACCCGTTGCCTCTAATGATCGGCGGCACAGGCAAGCGACGCACCCTGCCAATCGTCGCCCGTTACGCCAATGAGTGGAACGGCTGGGTAACCGCTACCCAAATGCGTGAATACAACGCCTTAATCGATCAACTCTGCGAAGACCAAAACCGTGATCCAGCACAGATACAACGCTCGGCATCAGTTCTGTTGTATATCTGCGACAACGAAGCCGAAGTCCAAGAAGCACGTGACAACCAGATCACCCGACCCAAACTCATCGGCAACACCGAACAGATAGTTGAACAAGTCGCCGCCTACATAGATGCTGGCACCGACGAACTAATCATCCCCAGCTTCAACATGTCCACACCCCAGGCATACGAAGTCATCGACCGCTTCATAACGGAGATTGCCTCAGCCCTCTAGCCTCAAAGTGTGGCGGGGAGCGGCGTGAAGGTTGGCGCTCTCAGCATTGATCCGCTGCTATACGAATTCGTCGCTGAAGAAGTCACACCAGAAATCGGCATTGACGCAGCCGACCTATGGCGCAGCTTTGAAAAAATCGTCGGCGAGCTCAGCGCACGAAACAAACGACTCCTCAACCGGCGCGACCGACTCCAGGAACGCATCGACGGCTGGCACAAGGCCAACCGCAACAAAAACAACGACACCGACGACCAAGCAGCCCAGCTTGCCTTCCTCCAACAAATCGGCTACCTCAACAAGTCCGGCAACATCAACACGTCAGCGACAAGCGAGACAAGCGAAACCACCAACAAGCCCAAAATCCGGCCTGCTGCCACCGCCAATGTCGACACTGAAATCGCCGACGTTGCCGGCCCCCAGCTCGTCGTCCCCTTAGACAACGCCCGCTACGCAATCAACGCCGCCAACGCCCGCTGGGAAAGCCTCTATGACGCCCTCTATGGCACAGACGTAATCAGCGAAGCCCACGGCTGCGGTCGAGGCACCCGCTACAACCCCATCCGCGGCACCGAAGTCGTCAAAGCCGGACGAGCCTTCCTAGACGCAAACTTCGGCCTCGACTCCGCCTCCCACACCTGGGTCACCCGCTACTTCGTCCACACCAACAACACAACGGCCTCCCTTCGAGCCGAAAACGGCGACGGCAGCGTCAGCGGCCTACTCCAACCCGACCGCTTCGTCGGCTACACCGGCGACCCATCGGCACCGTCGTCGATACTGCTCAAAAAACACGGCCTGCACTGCGAAATCTGCGTCGACCCAACCCACCCAGTCGGCCAAACCGACCATGCCTCAATCCACGACATCAGACTCGAATCAGCCGTCACCGCCATCATGGACTGCGAAGACTCCGTGTCCACCGTCGACGCCGAAGACAAGGTTCACGTCTATCGCAACTGGCTCGGCCTCATGCGCGGCACCCTCACCGCGGACTTCACCCGCAACGGCGTCCCCATCAGCCGCAAACTCCGAGGCGAAATCACCTTTACAAGCGCATTCGGCACAAACGCATCCAGCACCGACACAAACCCCGAGCCCCTAACCCTGCCAGGACGCGCCCTGATGCTCGTGCGCAACGTCGGCGCCCACCTCACCACCGACATCGTCACCTACCAAGACGAACCCGTCTACGAAACCATGCTCGACGCCCTCATCACCTCCGCCTGCGCGCTACACGACCTCCAAGGCCACGGCACTGTCAACCGCCGCCCGATCCGCAACTCCAAAACCGGCGCCATCTACATCGTCAAGCCCAAAATGCACGGCCCAGCCGAAGTCCACTTCGCCTGCGACCTGTTCGAACACGTCGAAGACGCCCTCGGCCTGCCACGCCGCACCATCAAGATGGGCATCATGGACGAAGAACGCCGCACCTCAGTTAACCTCGCCGCCTCCATCAGCACCGCCCGCAACAGAGTCGCCTTCATCAACACCGGCTTCCTCGACC
>JAAXHB010000098.1 GCA_012271125.1 Actinomycetota bacterium
ACCGGCTTCCTCGACCGCACCGGCGACGAAATCCACACCGACATGGAAGCCGGCCCCGTCATCCCCAAATCCGAAATGCAATCCTCCAAATGGTTCCTCGCATACGAAAACTCCAATGTCGACTCAGGCCTCGCCGCCGGACTCCCCGGCCGTGCCCAAATCGGCAAAGGCATGTGGTCCATGCCCGCCGAAATGGTCGCCATGGTCCGCACCAAAATCCAACACCCCCTCGCCGGCGCTAGCTGCGCCTGGGTGCCCTCCCCCACCGCCGCCACACTGCACGCCATGCACTACTTCACCGTCGACGTCAAAGCCCGCCAACGTGACCTCGCTGACCGCCCCGCACCTCCCATCGAAGACCTCATCACCTTGCCCATCCTCGCCCCAGGCCGTGAACTCCCCGAAGGAGTCATCGAACGAGAACTCGAAACCAACTGCCAAAGCATCCTCGGCTACGTCGTGCGCTGGGTCGGCCAAGGCGTCGGCTGCTCGACCGTGCCCAACATCGCCCACATCGGCCTCATGGAGGACCTCGCCACGCTGCGCATCTCCAGCCAACACATCGCCAACTGGCTCCACCACGGCATCGTCACGCCCACCCAAGTCCACGCCACGCTGCGCCGCATGGCCAACCTCGTAGACCAGCAAAACATCGAAGACCCGACCTATGAACCAATGTCGCTCAACTACGACGCCAGCATCCCGTTCCAAGCCGCCACGAAACTCATCTTCGAAGGCCGCCACGAACCCAACGGCTACACCGAACGCATCTTGCGCTCCCATCGGCGACAACAAAAGCGCGTCCACGCCGCCACCCACGAGGATTAAGTGTTGTGCTTTTGATGACGACAACATCTGCATCGGGTTGTGTTGATATTGATGACGACAACATGAGCAGCGGATGTCGATATGACCGACAACGACATGTGCGACGAGTTTTGCCAATGATGACGATGTCATGAGCGCCGACGTGACCGAAGCTGATGTAGTTGTTATCGGTGCCGGAGTCAACGGTGCCAGCATCGGCTACCAACTAGCCAAACACTCCGAGGGTCGCATCGTCATCATCGACGCCCGAGCCCCCGTCGGCGGCATCTCCGGGCGAACCTTTGGCCAAGTCCGCCAGCACTACTCCAATGAGCTAATGGTGCGCATGGCAATGCGTGGCTTTGACGTCATCTGCAACTGGGCAACCGAAGTCGGCTTCGGCGACCCTGGCTATGAACGCCTCGGCTACCTGCTGCTTGTCTCACAAGACCAGATCGACGGCCTGCTCCGCAACATTGAAATCGGTGCCACCACCGGCGTTGACACTAGCTTCGTCACCCCTCACGAAATCGCCCAAATTGAACCGATGCTTCACACTAAAGACATCGCCGGCGGCGCGTATGAACCCAACGGCGGCTACATCGACGTGTCCAAAATGGTCAACAGCTGGCTCGCTGCCGCCGCAGACGAAGGAGCGTCAATAATCGCCCCCGCCGAAGTCGCCGAAATAACCATCAACTCAACCCGAGCCGTCACCGGTGTCAAGTTCGCCGACGGCACCGAAATCCGCTCGCCGATAATCGTCGCCGCTACCGGTGCCTGGGCAACCGACCTGCTTGACCCACTTGAAATCGAAGTCCCGGTTCAACGCCGGCGCCTTGACATGGCGTGGCAAACAACCGAATGCGGCTCACCACAACTTCAAACCTGCGTCACCGACGCCAACTCCAACCTGGTCATCCGCCCAGGCCGAGGTCGACAAGTTCTGATCGTCGCCTACCCACCGGAAATGCCCGAAATCATCGACCCGCTCGCCGATGCTTCCAAAGAAGACCATGCCGCTCACGCCAAACGTATTGCCGCCGCCGTCAAACAACGCCTCCCCGAAATGCGCCTAATCACCGAACCCACTGCCCTGGTTAGCGGTGCCTATGACGTCACCCCCGACTATCACCCCATCCTCGGCTGGGCGTCAGAAATCTCAGACATCGACGGCTTATACCTCGCCGTGGGTTTCTCAGGACACGGTCTCAAGCTCTCCCCCGCGGTGGGGGAAATCGCAGCCGCAGCCGTCCTAAATCAAAAAGACCTGAGCGGCCAGCCGGTTATAGACGCCCATCAGCTCCGCCCCAGCCGTTTCGCCGATGACGAGCTCATGAACTTGACCTACGGCCCTTCTGCCCGCGCCTAACTGTCGAAGAACCCACCCCAACAGGAGCGCACGCCGTTAACAGTAAGAGCGCAGGTGGACTTGCCAGTGCTCGACAACGACTCAAACGCGCCGGCGGGCACCGTGCCGTCGGTGGCGCCCCAGCAGTGAACGGTGTCGTTCATACGAATGCCACAAGTCATCGCATCACCTGCACTCAAAGCCTTGAACTGACCCGAAGGTTCAGTCGTGGCACCCCCAGCGCTGTGACCCCAACAATCCAACATGTTGTCGGACTTGATACCGCACGCATGCCTATGACCAACTGCCACGTTTTTAAAGTCACCTGCCGGAAATGCGAGCAGCCCACTCCGATTATTGCCCCAGCAATCAAGATTTTTATTTCCTTTGATTCCACACACAACCTCAGATCCAACACTGATTCCGCTTGAATGACTTGAAGATTCAAAACCAACAATGAAGTTGGAAGAGGCACCCCAACATTTCGGTGGACCGCTTGACAGAGCGCCACAGCTATAGTCACCGCCCAAGTCAATCGAGTTAAGGCTTTCGGTTGGATCGTTGGCTTGACCATCGTCATTTTCACCCCAACATGTAACGCTGTTATTGGCTCTGCGCGCGCAAGCATGATCTTTCCCCGCGCTGATCTCTTCAAAGTCGCTGCCTGAAGGTATGTCATCAATGATCCCGTTGTCATTGTTGCCTTGACATTCAATAGTGCCGGCACTGTCAACCTTGTCGCTAAACCCGCACCAGAAATCACTCCCGACCGTGATCTTTTGGTATGTCTTTTGAACATTGATATTGACAGTCACAGTTGCCGGACTGCTTGAGTCATTGGTTTCGTATTGGAACGTCACCTGAGCGGGGACATCATCAATGTCAGCAATGCTGTAGGCGAAGGAGTCGTTGACGGAGTCGTACGCGCTTAACGTGCCCACATCGGGTGGATCGGTGACGATGACATTTTCACAACCAGCACCGCAAAAAGCACCTTGAAGAACGTCGTCTAAGTCAATGCTGAAGGACTGATTATCTAAATGATCTATGTCGTAGGTTTTACTGACGAGAGCGTCACCGGTGTAAGGGATTTCGTTGATGACGATTGTGACGATGGCATTCCATGGTGAGGTGTCGGTTTCATAACCAATCGACACAGCCCAACTAGGCGAAACTTCACCTTGGGCAACCGAAAACACCAGCATGTTGGCGTCCCAGCGGGTGACACCAAAATCAACTACCCGCACCACACCATCAACTTCACGATGCACCTTCGGTACGTATTTGATACTCACATTGCTACAAGTTGTAACGCATTCATCGTTAGCCAACACATCCATCACCACTTCAAAAGCTTCCAAGCCCACACGATTTACGCGATACCAATCATGAACCAACATATCCCTAGCCACTTGAACCGGCATTAGAACAGGATCCTCCTGAGGAATCGGGTCTGCCTGCGGAACCGGCACCTGCGCTGCTGCCAATGTCGTAGTCGTTACTTCTCGCTGGTCAGTTCGAGCATCAACAGTGCTACGAGTTGTCTGACCCCGACCAAGCATCACCCTCAACTGCGACCGCGTAACCGTTGCCGTATCGCAATAGTTTGACCCGTCGCCACAACCAACAGTTATCCCCGCAGCAGTGATAGCTGCTATCTCAGAAACGAAACGATGATCGCTGCCGATGTCGTCAAAATTGAACGATGACAATGCTGGCGGTAAATCAAACGCCCGCACCAAAAAAGTTGCCATCTGTCCACGAGACACCGTGTCATCAGGACAGAACCTTGTCCCATCCCCACAACCCTGAGTTATCCCAAGCTCCGCAGCCCGTTCTATATAGGCGACATACCGATGATCATCACCCACGTCACTAAACCGACGCACCGAACCCAACGCCGGCACTGTGCCGTTATCTACAACCTGAACAATCCAGACCGCCGCCAACCATCGCGGCACAGCATCTTCACATTCCCCACCTTCACACTCGACAAGATCGTCGAGGGAGAAATTAGCTAATTGCCCCCCCCCGCGAGCCTCCTCAGCACCCGCGGGCGCGACAACCCCACCCGCCAACACTGCGACCAAAACCACAGGTTTCAACATTGCGAACATACTGCTAACAATACCCCGATCCGTCTCCCAATGCCAAGGCGATTTGGGTGGCAATGGTGGCGTTGGATTCGGCGAGAGCGAGGTTGGCTTGCACTGTGCGCCCATCACTGGACTTAGCCAAGGCGTCTAGGACCTGGGGTGTGACGTCGGGGCCGGTGTCGTCACCAACTTTTCTAAGCGCGTCATCAATGGCAATTTGAACCCATTCAGGGTCTAGCTCAGCGTCGGCGGGTATTGGGTTGGTGACAAGCATGCCGGTGCCTATGCCGAGATGCGAGTTGGCACGGAAGGCGGTGGCGGCTTGGGTGGCGTCGTCATACCTCCACGGCACCGCCGCACCGCCGTCGCGCAAATAGAACGCCGGAAAGCGGTCACTTTGCCAGCCGGCAACAGGCACGCCAAGCGTCTCCAGCGCTTCCAACGTCAATGACACATCTAGGAATGCTTTGACTCCTGACGACACCACCAGCACTCGATGCCTCGAGATCGCCTCCAGGTCATGGCTGATGTCGCCGGTCAAGCCTGCGCCAACATGAACCCCGCCGATTCCGCCGGTGGCAAAGACTTCAATTCCAACTGCTGCTGCAGTCGCGATGGATGCTGAAACCGTCGTCGCGCCAACAGCTAATCCAGTCCCAACTGCCGGACCAAGGTCACGAGCGCTCAGCTTCACCGACGCTGCCATCAACTGCTCCAGTTCGGCGTCACCAGCACCCACAACAACGCTGCCGTCTATCACACCGATTACGGCCGGCACTGCGCCACCTTCACGCACCGCAGCATTGACCCGCTGGTAGCACTCTTCGTTGGCAGGCGAAGGCAGGCCCAAACCAGAAAAAATCACCGACTCCAGTGCCACTACCGGCTGCCCACTGCTCAAGGCATCGGCCACCTCGTCGCTTATCCGCAATATGTCCTGGGTCACAAGGCAATCGTAGGATCAACCTATGGCAAGTGAGCCCACAGACGAGCTCATGGCAAGTTTCAACGCTGCCTGGGATGAGCTCACCAAGCCTGGTGCTCCTTTTGAGATGGCCGAAACCGAAGTCAACGGCATACCCACACGCATCTACACCTCAGTTCCGCCGGACATGCGCGCCATTTGGGAACTCACCGCCGGCTACGGCGATACCACCTACCTCGTCTATGGCGACGAGCGCTATAGCTACGCCGACATCCACGCCCGAGTCGCTACCTTCGCCCACTGGCTGCGCAACGAACACGGAATCGGTGCCGGCGACCGGGTGGCTGTGTCGATGCGCAACTACCCCGAATGGGTAATCACATACTGGGCGACGATCAGCATCGGCGCTGCAGTTGTGGCAATGAACGCATGGTGGGTCGCTCCGGAAATGGTCTTTGCCTTACAGGATTCAAAGCCGAAGGTTCTTGTCGTTGATGACGAACGTCTAGAACCCACCGCAGCTGCACTGGCTGATATTGACGCACCTCCCGCAGTTGTCGCCGTCCGCACTGCCAACAACGACGACAATGACGACAGCGACAACAATGACGACAACATCCCACAGGCAACCCTCTGGACAGACATCCTCCCTTACGACGTCTCGCCTGACACCGCACCCAACACGCTCCCTGATGCGAACATCGCTCCCGATGACGACGCCTGCATCTTCTATACCTCCGGCACAACCGGCTTCCCTAAAGGTGCCCAAATAACCCATCGCAACACCGTCCACAACCTCTTCAACCTTGGCTTCGTCAACGCCTGCGGCGACCTGGCCCGCTCCCAGCGCCAAACCGCCTCCACCGCTGCACCATCTGATCGGCAACTAGCCGCCCTCGCCCCCGTCCCCTTATTCCACGCCACCGGCTGTAACTGCATTCTCCATCCCGTCAG
>JAAXHB010000099.1:0-579 GCA_012271125.1 Actinomycetota bacterium
CCTCGCAGTCCGATTGATGCTGCGGTCATTGCGGCAGAGCGGGTGAGGCTCACGATTCCGCCCTTAGCAGCGGAGTAGTTGGCCTGAGCGGTGGACGCCACATACGCCCCTGAGGTGAACCCGACGAGCGAGCCGCCTGTTTCTTGCTTGCGCATGCGTGCCAACGCTGCTCGGTACAGGTTGAAGTGCCCCTTGAGGTGGACTGCCACGACATGATCCCATTCGTCTTCAGCCATGTTGAACAACATCCGCTCACGCAAAACACCTGCGGTGCAAACGACTCCGTCGATGGTGCCCCAGTTGTCGCAAGCCGCTGCGATTATGTCTTCACCTGTCTGGAACTCTGAAACATCGCCGGCCATGGCGATGGCTGTTCCACCGGCTTTTGTGATTTCATTGACAACGCCTTGGGCTACGTCACTTGACGGGTTCGCTCCATCAATTTCTACGCCATAGTCAGCGACGACCACATTGGCACCGGCTTGGGCACATGCCAGCGACACAGCACGTCCTATTCCGCCACCGCCGCCGGTTACGGCGATGTTGCGTCCTTTAAGCATCATGGGCAAGCAGCATGGG
>JAAXHB010000099.1:626-10232 GCA_012271125.1 Actinomycetota bacterium
CGCTCGTGCGGCGCATGGCGTCAAGAATGTCCACGCCTGTGGCTGCCTCGATTTGTTCTGACATAGCCACCAACGACGCCGGCAGCTGACTCATCAGCGCCGGAATCCCCGAACCGGTGCTCGCACCTGAGCCGCCGCCTCGACCGGCACCGGTGTCCACCACTGCCAAGCGGTCAATGTTGACACCCTGAACTGTGGAAACAATCTTGTCAATCAAGTCCGGCAACATCGTCAACAGCAGCACGTCATGACCGTCGTTGCCGGCAGCCTGATACTGCTCGGTGATGCGTTGAAACACCTCGACCTGCGCCTTGCCGTCCTCAATGATCGACGCTGCCTGAGCCTGAGCCTGCAGCTGCTCAGCCTCGAGATGTGCACGGGCCGGCACCACCACGTCAGCTTCGATGCGGCGGCGCTCTAGCTCGATGCGTTGTTTCTCTAGCTCCTGGCTGGCAACGGCCTTAGCTGTCTCACCGGCGACTAGTGCTTCCTCCTCACGAGCCCGTGACACCGCCTCAAGCTCGGCAGTACGCACCCGCAGGGCGTTTTCCTGCTCGACGATGGCCTTGTCGGCCTCGATTTTGGCGATTTCGGCAGCTTGTCGGGCTGCGGCCTCGGCTTGAGCGGCTTCTGAAGCTCGATTCGCTTCGGCGACCTTGGCGTCGCGCACGACCTCAGCTGTGAGGCGTCGTCCGACTGATTCGAGGTAGCTGACGTCATCGGTGACGTTTTGAATTTTCAACACGTCAAGGTCAAGTCCGAGAGTCTTAATGTCGTCGTCGGCTTCGTCGATGAGTTGCTGGCTGAACTTGAGCCGATCCTCGTTGACCTCCTCCGGTGACATGGTCGCCAACACGCCACGCAGGTT
Organism: Actinomycetota bacterium; assembly: GCA_012271125.1. Classification (GTDB taxonomy): domain Bacteria; phylum Actinomycetota; class Acidimicrobiia; order Acidimicrobiales; family Aldehydirespiratoraceae; genus JAAXHB01. The sequence goes on from JAAXHB010000099.1 coordinate 1,495, forward strand.
CGCCTCAAGGGTTTCCTTGGCAATCTGGCCAACATGAGCAGTCGGCTGATGCAGGAATCGCTCGGCGGCGTTCTCGAGAAGCCCTTCCTGACTGGAAATCTTGACGTTGGCGATGCCCTGGACGTTGAGCGGGATCGTGCCACGTGAATAGGCGTTTGTGACCGACACCTCAAGGGGGATCGTGTTGAGATCCATCCACGCCACACGCTCAATGAGCGGAATGCGCAGCGTGCGTCCACCCTTGAGCAGGCGGAAGCCGACCACTCGCCCGTCCGATAGCTCACGGCGGCGCCCCGAGATGACCGCCACCCGGTTCGGCGGGCAGATGATGATGAGTGCCTTGACGATCAAGATGATCAGCACAATCGCTAATGCGATGCCAAAGCCCACTATTGGTACAAAAGCCATGTTTAACTCCTCTAGTCGTCCTTAAATTGCCCGATATAAGGCTGCCGTTATGACGTTGTCAATATGACACTGTCGATATGACGTTGTCGTTACCTGCGCTCTACTTGATATCCGGCACCGAGACCAGTGCCACGCCTGCTTCGATTCGCACCACACGAACTCGAGCACCCGGCTGGATCATTTCTTCACCGCTTACTAGCTGTGCGGTCATCTGGCTGCGTGAACCAGCGACATCTAGAACAATCTTGCCCCGCTGCGTCTCCGATAACTCCAATGCGACAGTTGCCATTGTGCCTTCGAGTTCGCTATTGGTGACTTCGCTTGACACTTCGCTGTCGGCAAGCCATGCGAAGGCTGCGCTATTGAGCAAGCTCGCGACCACACCAACGACCAATGCCAGAATCAGCGAGCCGATCAGTCCCGCTCCGAACCATTGTGAGACTATGCCGGTGGCACCAAAAAATGCCAAAGCAAAAGCGACCGTGCCAATCGAGACCAGCGAGAAGACGCCACCATCGGCATCTCCCCCATCGCCGTCTCCCCCACCGAATGCGAACCACAACACCAGCGGCGTGCCAACAGTGAATGCAAATATGTAAATGGCGGTCATTGCAGCGCCAGCGGCGATGTCGTCACGATCTGAAGAGCCACAATTTTGAGAGCTCCACAATTTCGAGAACCAATGCCACAGCTCAAAGCTAATGTGACCCCAATGCCCTTTAACCCTGACGTCTATCTGGCTCCCAATCCGTCACGTGACATTTAGTCCTGCGTTTTTTGAGGTTCGCGACCAGGTTCGCAACTGGGGACGCTGGGGCAACGACGACCGCATCGGCACGCTCAACCTCATCATCGACGATGCTGTCGCCCACGCCGCAAGCCTCATTAAGACTGGTCGGCGAGTGTCATGCGCCTTAGATCTTCGCAACGACGGGCTGCAGTTCGGCCAAGTACAAGGACGCATCAACCCTGAGCTGACAATGACCATGATCAACTCTCCTTTTGGTGACGACAAAAACAGTCACGACAAAAACAGTCACGACAAAAACAGTCACGACAAAAACAGCGACGACAAAATCAGCGACGACGAAAATGATGACGCCCGCAGTCTGATACCGCATTTTTCCGATGACATCGTGACGATGGCTCTTCAAACTGCCACCCACTGGGACGGACTCTCTCACGTCTCCTATGACAACACGCTCTACAACGGCGTGCCTGCTAGCTCTATTAATTCGGTTGGTGCCAGCGTCTTAGGCATCGAAAATATTCGCCACCTAACCGGACGAGGCGTGTTGCTGGACCTGTGCACTTCAAAGGGCGTGACACAACTACCAAGCGATTACGAGATCACCCCCAAAGACCTTGACGAAGCCGCCCAGCGGTGCGGTGTGACTATGCGCACCGGTGACATTGTCTTGTTGCGCACCGGACGAATGCAGCTCTTAGATGCCGGCGCAGAGGAGTATTTGCTTGGACCCAACAAGGATGCCACCTGTCCCGGTCCCGGCTTAGATGCGGTGTGCTGGTTCCACCGTCATGATGTTGCCGCCGTAGCTACCGACACTTACATATTTGAGGCGTTCCCAGGCACAAATCCCGACGACACTCTCGCCGTGCACTGCCTTCATCTTGTGGATATGGGTCTTACTCAGGGTCAGAACTGGAACTTGGAGACTTTGGCAGCCGTCTGTGCTGAAGAGAACCGCTATGAGTTCTTTCTAGAGGCCAACCCTGAACCTTTTGTCGGTGGATGTGGTTCGCCGGTCAACCCCGTCGCCGTCTTCTAGCAATACCTGCTGACACCCGCGAACGGTCTGACCCTTCCGAAATGCCCGCAGCCGCTGAAATCGTCCCAGAAATTGTCGTGGTTGGCAGCTCCAACCTTGACCTTGTTGTCGAGGTTGACTCCATCCCCGTAGTTGGCGAGACAGTGATCGGCGGTGATCTGCGACGTATCTCAGGCGGCAAGGGTGCCAACCAAGCTGTAGCTGCGGCTCGGCTGGGCAGACGTGTAGCCATGATTGGTCGAGTTGGCGACGACGATGCCGGCACCTTTCTGCGCAAATCACTAAATGACAACGACGTCGACACCCAAGGCATCCTTGAAACCCCAAACACACCTAGTGGAACCGCAATGATCGCCGTTGCTTCAGATGGCGACAACGCCATAGTTGTCAGCCCAGGTGCCAACGCCCGCCTAACTCCCGGTGACATAACCGCACACGTCGACCTTCTAGCAAACGTCAAAGTTGTTTTGTTGCAACTTGAAATCCCTGTCGAAGCAGTAACCGCGGCTGCCCAAGCTGCGAGAAGCGGTGATGGCATTGTCATCTTGAACCCAGCTCCTGCGCCTAGCCAGCCACTTCCAGATGAGCTAATGGAAGTCGTCGATGTGCTCGTCCCAAACCAAACCGAACTTGCGCTGCTAACCAGAAATACCGAGCCCGTCACCGACACCGATCAGGCGACTGAACTTGCCCGACAGCTGCCAGCCCAACAGATCGTTGTGACTCTTGGCGCCCAAGGTGCACTGGTGGTAACTTCCGATGATTCGACTCTGGTGCCTGCGCCCGCTGTCGAGGCTGTTGACACCACTGCCGCCGGTGACGCCTTCTGCGGCGCACTCGCCGATGCCCTCGCCGACGGAGCTGACCTCGTTGCTGCAACTCGATGGGCTGTTCGAGTTGGCGCTGCCACCACCCTGCGTGCCGGTGCCCAACCATCACTACCCAACAGATCTGAACTCGACCAACTCTTAGGCTCTTGACGTGGCAAACACACGTCCCAAGATCATCCTCGATTGCGACCCAGGTCTCGATGACGCCATCGCCATCCTTACCGCCGCCCACTACTGCGACCTTGTCGGAATCACCACCGTCAACGGCAATGTCGGGATTGACCACACCACCAACAACGCACTACTAACGACTCAAATCGCGGGGCTTGACGTGCCGGTTCATAGAGGTGCTGCCCGTCCTCTAATAGCCCCAACAATGGACGCCGCTCGAATCCATGGCGAAACCGGACTAGGAGACGTCAAAACACCCGATCTCACTAGGTCGATTGCATCCAATAACGCAGTCGATTTCCTGTGTGAGTCAGCTCGTTCTATCCAAGACCTTCATCTGATTGCGGTCGGGCCGCTTACCAATGTTGCTCTGGCGCTGCGTCAAGACCCTGACTTCGCCAACAATCTGGCAAGCATCACAATCATGGGCGGCGCTGCCCGAGGGGGCAATGTCACCGCTGTGGCTGAGTTCAACGTTTGGGCTGACCCCGAAGCTGCAGCAATCATCTTCACCGAGGCTGCGCCTATCACAATGGTCGGACTAGATGTCACCCATCAGGTTCTCTTCGGGATTGAAGAAGCCGAACACCTCGCCAAAGTGGGCACCGAAGTAGCGATATTTGCCTCTCAGCTTTTGGAGTTCACCTATCACCGCTGCCGCGAGTTCGGCATGACAGGTGCGCCAATCCATGACGCCACAGCAATCATCTGTGTCACACATCCGCACTTGTACGAACGTTCACGACACCCTGTGTCAGTGGAACTTCAGGGTGAGCACACTCGTGGAATGACCGTCACCGACATGCGCCCGTTCTTGGAGTCACTTGAATTCAGCGACGATCTACCCGCAGCTCATGACGTTGTCTGGACAGCTGACGCCGACACTGTTAAGGAACACATCATCACCGCTGTCGCTGCTCTCTAAACACTGGCACGGCAGGATGCGCAACGACTAGGGCGTGTGAACCTGAGCCACCCAGTGGTCGTCAATTTCGATAGGACACAGTGCCTTCCCAGCCGTCAGCACCCAGGTCACAAGCTCGGCGCTGCTAACACCATCTCCTACTTCCAAAACAATGCCGGTCTTGGCATGATCTTGAACCTTGCGACTCTCTGCCGGCAACAAAATACCCGCGCCCTTGAGCCGATCCAACGCTTTTGGGCCCGTCCCATGTTCCAAGCCCAGCATCGCTGGCCGTTTCTTTGACGGCGTCCATGTTCCCATCGGAATAGCCGGACCTCGCCCGGAAAACCATTGCCCAAGCGAACTAGGCCTCGGCAACCCTGCTATCTGCTCTTCGGTCAAACCGGGCCCAATATTGACCCAACCCTTACCCTTCGACTTGAGCTCGTCCATCGCCTCAGCCACCGTCGACACATCACCAGCGCGAAACTCAATCTCTCTAACAGCAACCCCCACCACAAATACCGACTATCAATGACCCCTAAGCAGCCTCAACATCAACAACATCTAACCCCATCTGTCTCGCCGCCGACGCCTGACGCTTATCAAACGTCAAAAACCTCAAACCAGTTCCAAACCCTCTTGCAGCTGCAACGTGTACAGCATCTAGGGATCGACACAAAGTCTCCTCGGCCACTACAGCTGCATCTTCACATATCCGTGAATCAAGATTCATGACAATCAGACCATCGAAGTCATTCTTTGCTCTTTCCTTAAGCTCGTTCAATTGCTCGCCTTGAAACCCCAACGCAAGATTGCGACGAACTTCAATCTCGGTCAACCTCGAAGTAACAACTACCGGATCGTCATTCATGTATTTGAGCGCTATTTCTGAGTTGGGCTCATCCTTATAACGCTTCATCATCGCGCTTGAATCAACATACAGCATTTAGAAACGATCCTCACGATCCTCATCAAGCATTTCTTGAATAGTGGGTGTGCCAGGGGATGCTTGTACTGGATACGCCGGGCCTAGTCCTCCACTTCTTCTGGGCGGTGTTATCCAACCTTCCTTTACCCCTTGCTCGATAATCGTCAGATCTGACAGCCGTTGCATTTCGACGACCGGTTTCCCTCGCACTGTGATCACAATGTGGGTGCCATCAGCCGCCTTTGAAATGTATTCAGACAGATTGGCCTTGAGCTCTTTTACTCCTACGTTCATAGTGGTCACTATACACCTCCTAAAAGTGCCTATCAAGTTCCAAAACACTAAGGCTTAGAAGCTGTTTTAGGATTTCGTGGTCACAATATAATTCTAAGTGACCACTCAGGAAAGGTAGCTAAACGCGGTCGGCGTTATCCTCATCGGGTTAGGTGATCGGGTTAGGAAAGAGGGCGTGAGCGGTTTCTCCCGCCGAAGTCTGGGTCAAAATCTCCGCCCCATCAGAACAACACGCCAACGTGTGCTCAAACTGCGCGCTACGGCGACCATCCAAAGTCACCGCCGTCCAGTCATCATCCCACATCAACGCCCGCGGCGACCCCAACGTCAACATCGGCTCAATCGTGAACGTCATCGCCTCAACCAGCACGGTCGTCGCATTGCGGTCATAGTTGTGCGGCACCTGCAACCCCGCATGAAACTCCGTGCCCACACCATGCCCAATGAACTCGCGCACCACACCCAAACGATGCTTCTCCGCATGCGACTGAATCGCCCGCCCAATATCGCTCACCGGCGCACCCGCACGCACCGCCCCAATCCCGGCCATCAGCGCCGCCCGAGTCTGGGTCACCAACCGCAGCGAATGCTCGTCCACCTCACCCACCATCAACGTCACCGACGTATCACCGTGCACCCCCTCCCGATAAACCGTCACATCAATATTGACAATGTCACCATCGCACAACACCCGAGAATCCGGTATCCCGTGACAAATCACCTCATTAACCGAGGTGCACACCGACTTCGGATACCCCCGATACCCCAGCGGACTCGGATACGCATCGTTGGCAACTGCCAAGTCGTGGACGAACTGATCAATCGCATCGGTAGCTACCCCCACCCGCACCATCTCACACGCTCGAATCAACACCTCCGCAGCCAACGCGCCAGTGCGCCGCATCGCCTCCAGCTCCTCTGTAGTTCTTGTTGACGACGACATCGGCGGCCCCGGCTCACCCCCAGGATTTCCCACATATGGCGGGCGCTTGATCTTCGCTGGGATGGATCGCTTGGCACTCACCAGCCCGGGTCGCACCGGCGGATCAGACACCGGAATAGCGGAGGTGCCTAGCGGCGCAGACGCCTTTGGTTTGCGTTTAGCCATCAGTTAACAATGACGTCAAGCAGCGCCTAACTCAAATAACGGACAACACATTCAGCTACGCACGCCGGCTTGTCCTGCCCCTCAATCTGCATTGTGACAGTCACAACCGCCTGAACTCCGGCTCCCCCGCCAATCTCCTCCGCCGATGTCAAGGTCGCCGTCCCTCGAATCCTCGACCCCACCACAACAGGGCTCGGAAATCGCACCTTGTTCAACCCATAGTTGATGCCCATCGCAATGTTTTGCACAACCAACAGCTGCTCCATAACCACACTCGTCAACGAAAGCGTCAAAAATCCGTGCGCAATGGTCGCTCCAAACGGCCCAGCCGCGGCACGCTCAGCATCGACATGAATCCACTGATGATCATCGGTCGCATCGGCGAACATATTGATCCGATCCTGATCAATCGTCATCCATTCGGTAGCACCGAGGTCTTGCCCAACCGAGTCCAGTAGCTCAGCAGGATTTGAGTAGGTGGTCGACACAGCGGTCATTGTGAAGCTCCTTGATTAACTTTTGATTAACTGTCGCTAACAGAAAACGTAAACAGAATGTGACGCTAGCGTGAGGCACCTTGAGCACGCCGACCGTTCACTACGAAACGGTTGGTTCCACAAGCAAGCACCCTGCTCTGTTGTTCGTTCACGGAATCGCCGACGACTCCAGCGTCTGGGATGAAACCGTTGCCGAACTCAGCGACGACTACATCTGCGTAACGCTGGACTTGCCAGCCCACGGCAACTCACCCGAAGCCGACGACCCTTCCAGCTACGAACGAGACGCCGTGCTCAACGCACTTGACACCGTGCTAGATGACATCGGCCCAACAGTTTTCATCGGACACTCCCTCGGCGGCTACCTCGGCTTGGTACACCACCTGACCCGCCCAGCCACACTCAAGGGTCTAGTAATGGTGTCGACCGGTCCCGGCTTTAGAGACGCCGAGGCGATGGCCGACTGGAACAGCCGCATCCATGCCAACGCCAAAAACATGGGTATTCCAGCCGATGCCACAGCCCTGGCGCTGCACCACGACTCGCTTGCCATTGACCAGCTCACCGAGGTGTCCATTCCAATCGGCCTTGTTGTTGGCAGCGAAGACAAGAACTTTCGCGGTGCCAACGACTACATGGCATCCAAACTCAGCGCAATTGATAATTCACCCCTTGTCGGGCACATGACAATCGAAGGTGGACGACATCGAGTAATGCGCACCCACCCTGCTGAAGTCGCCGACATGATCCGCCAAGTCGCCCGCGTCTAACCTCACGACCTAACCAACGACCCACCCGACCCCACCAACACAACCAAAGGAGTAACCACCAATGTCAACAGTTGCCAGCAATCTGGTAATCGAGATCCAAAATGAACCCGGCGCACTCGCCAAAGTCGCCACCGCAATCAGCGACGCCGGCGTCAACATCTCCGCCGTCAACTGCACCGCCACCGGCGACACCGCCGAGCTGCACATCCTCGTGCCTCACAGCGAACCTGTCCACCGAGCACTGGCAAACATCCATGGCCCAACCATCACCCACGAGCGTGAGGTCGTGGTCGTCCAAGCCACCGACCGCCCCGGCGAGCTCGCCGAAGTCACCCAAAAGGTCTCCGACGCCGGAGTCAACCTCGATTTTGTCGCCATCGCCACCGGCTCTCGGATCGTGCTCGGCTCCGACGACACCGACTCTCTTAAGCAACTCCTCGACGGCTTCTCGTTCTAAATACTGACGACAACATCATCGACGGCGGCTGCTGACAACGACGACATCGACGACAACAACAGCGCCAACAGGCTCAGCTAGACGTAATCCCGTAACTCCACTAGCACTGCCTTAGACGCACTTTCAGGAACAGCGACGACACTCACATCAACGCTGCCAGGCACACGCTCACTCAACACCCGCTTAAGCCCCGCTGCACCGGAGTAGTCCAGTCGCCCGACCTTAGACAGGTCAATCACTACGTTGTCAATGTCTTGACAACCCGCCAGCTCTTCGCGCATGCGTCGCTCAACTTGGGGCACAGTCGCGAACCACATAACCCCGTGAGGCCGCACAGTCAAAGTCCCACCCGACTGCTCGGAGTCCACGGTCACAAACAACTCTCGATACAGGTGCACCGCCACCGCTAGCCCCAGCCCCACGAGCAGCCCACGCTCCACTCGCGGCGCAAATGCCAGCGTCGAAAATGTCGTGCCCGCCCCAACAATCGCCTGAGGCAGTGACCGGCGCAACATGTCAATCATGTGCTTAACGTTCACCAGCCCCGCCACCACCACGATCACAACAGCCCCCAGCAC
>JAAXHB010000100.1 GCA_012271125.1 Actinomycetota bacterium
TCCCAGTCATCCCTAGTCATCCCTAGTCATCCCAGTCATCGCAGTCATCCCTAGTCATCCCTAGTCATCCCTAGTCATCCTAGTGATCCCTAGTCATCCAAGTCATCCGAATCATCCCGTCATCCCAGTCATCCCAGTTATCGCTAGTCATTCCTAGTCATTCCTAGTCAAAACAATAATCCCTAGTCATCTCTTGTCATCCCTATTCATCCTAGTGATCCCGGTCATCCCTAGTCATGCCTAGTCATCCCTAGTTATCCCAGTCATCCTTACTCATCCCTAGTCATCCCTTGTCATCCCTTATCATCCCTAGTCATCCCAGTCATCCCTAGTTATCCCTAGTCATTGTTCGTCATCCCAGTTATCCCTAGTCATCCCTTGTGATCCAAGTCATCCCTAGTTATCCCTAGTCATTCCTAGTCATCCCAGTCCTACCTTGTCATGTCTAGTCATCCCTTGTCATCCCTAGTTATTTCGAGTCATCCCTAGTCATCCTTAGTCATCCCTTGTCATCCCAGTCATCCGTAGTCATCCGTAGTCATCCCTAGTCATCTTAGTCATTGGTAGTCATCCCTAGTCATCACTACATCTTCCTAGTCATCCCTAGTCATCCGTAGTCATTTCTAGTCATCCCGAGTCATCCCTAGTCATCCCAGTCATCCAAAGGTATCCCTTATCATCGCTAGTCATCCCAGTCACCCCTAGTCATCCTCATCATCGCTAGTCATCCCTTATCATTCTTAGTTATCCGTAGTCATCCCAGTCATCCCTGGTCATCCCTAGTCATTTGTAGTCATCCCAGTCCTTCCTAGTCATTCTTAGTCTTTCCTAGTCATCCCAGTCATCCCTAGTCATCCCAGTCATCCGTAGTCATCCCAGTCATCCCTGGTCATCCCTAGTCATTCCTAGTCATCCCAGTCCTTCCTAGTCATCCGTAGTCTTCCCTAGTCATCCCAGTCATCCCTAGTCATCCCTTGCTATCACTGTCATTCTTGGTCGTCCCACTAGTTCCTTGTCATCGCCAGCCATCCCTAGTTATTTTTAGTCATCCCAGTTATCCCTGTCATCCCTAGTCATTTGCTGTCATCCCTTGTCATCCCAGTCATCCCTAGTGATCCCATTCATCCCTAGTCATCTCTAGTCATCCTTAGTCATCTCTTTTCCTCTCTTGTCATCCCGGTCATCCGTAGTCATCCCAGTCGTCCCCACTAATCCCTAGTCATTCCTAGTCATCCCTAGTTATCCTTAGTTATCTCAGCCATCCCTAGTCTTCCCAGTCATCCCTAGTCATTCCTAGTCATCCCCGTCATCCCTTGTGATCCCTAGTCATCTTTAGTCATCCCAGTCATCTCTTGTCA
>JAAXHB010000101.1 GCA_012271125.1 Actinomycetota bacterium
TTGGCACCTAACGTAGAATTGCCGAAACATTCAATGTCGTTATTACCGTTGCTGTCAGGGGTTCGGATGGCACAAGTGTGGTCATAATTTGTTGATACAGCTTCATAGGTGCCTTCGGGCACTCTGAACTCGTTACGGGTTTCTGCGCCAAAACACACCACTTGTTGGCCTGTTGTGACACCACAAGTTTGTGAAAATCCGGTATCGATTTGAATGAAGTCAACCCCTGGGGGCACATTTGTTTCGCCGCTATTATTGTTACCCCAACAGCGGGTCTGGTTGTTCGTGGATATAGCACAACTGTGATGCTCACCAACTGCGATTGATCGGTACCTGCCGTCAGGTGGATCTAGTCGATTTTGTCCAAGCCGATCACCGGAGTTGCTGCCCCAGCAAATCAATGAGCCAGTTTCGTCAATTGCGCAGGTATGGCGATGGCCGGTTCCCATGTCTTTGTATGTGCCGTTTGGAACAGAGAGATGACCGTCATCATTATCGCCCCAACAGTCAATAATGCCGTTCGTGCGCAGCGCACATCGATGATCTTCACCGTTTGGAGGTATAGATACCTTCTTGTATTTGAATGGCTCAATGTTTAATGTCACAGTAGCTGTGTTGACAGAATTGGTTGTGCTATAGGTGAAGATCACCTCTTCTGGCACTTCAGACCACTGGTCGATGTAATAGATAAGCGGCTTGTAGATTTGCGTTTCACCATCTGAACCAGTTCTTCGACGGATGAATGAGCCCTGGTCTAAATGACTTCTTGAAGAGATCGAGGCACTAATGATTTCTGCTTCAGAGCAGTCAGCATCACCGGCGCAGGTGTCGTTGCTTAAAACGTCAAGCTCTGCAAAGACATAATTTAGTTCAAGTCGTGAAACAGTGATGACGTCGTCTCGGAGGGTGTCGCCGCTGCTGTTGATCCGCAGGGTGCCTGAAGCTGGTTCTATGGCTAGGTCAGTTGTGTAGGTGAAGTTGATTTGAGTGGGGGCGGGCTCGTTTTCGATAAGTGTGTAGTTGATGTTGGTATCGGAGGTGACTTGAAGCACTCCGTGTGAGGCGTCGTTAGTGAGGATTGTGAGGCCGGCGCAGGCGTTGTTGTAACAGGTGTCGTTGCTTATTGGGTTGAAGTTGTGACTCAGTCGTTCACGAGCGTGACGGTTGACCCTGATGGTGTCGTTGCGTAAGACATCTATGGGACCGGCAATATTGGTAACACGCAATGTTGCTGTGGCGGTGCGGTTGCCGTCTGTAGTGGTATAGCGAAAGCTGTAGCTGCGTGATGTGGACAAGGATCGGTTGGCGGTGATGCTAAAGACGACGCGTGACTGGTCGTCAACAATAAGAGTGGCGTTTCCAACGCTTCGTGAAGTGATACGAAGACCGGAGCAGCTTCGGTTGCAGGTGTCGTTGGCTAGGACATCAAGGGGAATTGACAGGTCTTGGTCAATGTCACGGTAGATGCGGAAGTCGTCGTTGACCAGTTGATCCTCGTGCGATGACACAGGCTGGGGCGTTGGGTCGGGGGTAATAACGGGAAGGGTTGTGGAGGCGACTGGTGTAGGTGTGGGAGTGGTTTGTGGAGCTGGGGTCAGCGGACTGCCTTGAGCGCTGAAGCCACCGGTGTTTTGAGAGGTTTCGCTTGTTTGGGTGGCGACACGAGCGATAGCAGTGCTGCTCCAGGTTTCGCCACGTTCAAGCATGGTGGCGAGTTGTTTGCGAGTGATTAAGTCATCAGGGCAGTAGTTGGTGCCGTCGCCGCACCCAAGAGTGAGACCAGCTGTGGCGAGGCGAGCGATCTCGTCTGCGAAAGTGTGGTTGTGGGCGATGTCAATGAATTGACGCGGTGCGGCTGTGGACTGCTCTGGGGTATTTTGTTGATCTGCCACCATAGGTATGCCAAAGGCACGCACCAAAAATGCTGCCATTTGCCCGCGTGTGACGGTGTCATTCGGGCAGAAATAGGTGCCGTCTCTACAGCCTTGGGTGACGCCAATCTCGGCAACTCGCTCGATTTGGGTGACATAGGGGTGAGTGCTGGGGACGTCGCTGAAACGGCGTTCGGTTGACTGGGGAGAGTTTGACGAGTTCGAGTCTGCGTCAACGGTTGCAGTATCTACAGTTTCAACGATCCATTTGGCGGCGAGCCAGCGCGGGGCTACAGAGTAAGCGCAGTCTGAGTCGTTGACGCAGATGCTGGAGTTGGCTAAGCGAGGGTCGGAAGGGAACTGGTCAGGGTCGCCAAGCGCAGGCTGCTCAAAGTTGACTTTGAGACTGGGTGTGAAGTTTGGGGTAACGGCTTGAGCGGAGGCAGTTCCGGGGAGAAGCGTGGCAAAAAGAGTTAGCACACCAAAGAGAACCTTGGTGCTGGTGCTTAATGCGGGTTCTGATGTGCTCTCCGAGGCAGTACGCGGCGGGTCAAAAGCTTTGTAATGCCTCTCCCGCACTAGTTCAGTTTAGGGTTCGCTATGAGCTCAGATAGTAAGAAATCGTAGGCTTCTGCGGCTTCGGCAGGGGTTGTGAGGGTCTCAACATATGAGCGTCCGTTAGTGCCTTGGGTTGTGCGGAGATCGGGGTCATCTAGCAGCTGTTGAACAGCGGCAATAAAGGCGTCGGCGTCTTCGGGTGGAACGACTAAACCGGCGTTGGCGGCCTGGATTACTTTGACGATTTCACTGTTGACGTCGACAGAGGCAAGTACTGGGCGAGCCGCAGCGAGAATTGAGTAGAGCTTGGACGGGACGCTGGATTTGGCAAGGCCTTTGCCTAAAGCGATGACGTGAATGTCGGCTGACGCCAACACTTGGGGAAGGTCTTCAGGCGGCTGGTAGTCGACGAATAACAGGTTGGGTAGGTCGTTGGCAGCGTCTTTGAGGGATTGAAGTTGGGAGCCTTCACCGTTGATTACAAAAATGAGGTCATCCTGGGTTAGTTGTTTTGCGGCGTTGAGCATGATTTCGAGGGG
>JAAXHB010000102.1 GCA_012271125.1 Actinomycetota bacterium
CCGGTCTACATGTTCTTCTTCGGACTGATGATCGTCGGCTTTGCCTACTTCTACACATCAATCACCTTCGACCCGGTCAAGCAAGCCGACACGATTCGCAAACAAGGCGGCTTCATCCCCGGCATCCGCCCCGGCCCTCAAACCGAGCGCTACCTGGCACGAATCCTGTCTCGCATCACCCTGCCCGGCGCAATCTTCATTGCCGCAGTTGCGCTGGTGCCGTCAATTCTTGTAGCTGCCACCATCGGCGTTGAGGTTGACCAGGGTCAAGGTGCCGGCGCTAGCGGCTTTGCCTTCGGCGGAATCTCATTGCTAATCGCAGTTGGCGTGGCACTTGAAACGATGAAACAAATCGACTCGCAGCTGATGATGCGCAACTACGAGGGCTTCCTTCGCTAACAGCTGACCTAGCGCACTCTCTCTTACCCGCCACCTAACTTTCTTTCACAGGTCAAGTCGGTGACATCACCACTGTTGGCAGTCATTTTGGGTCGTCAAGGCTCAGGCAAAGGCACCCAATCGGAACTAATCGCAGCCAACTACGGCTGCATACACCTCTCAACCGGAGACGTGCTGCGAGCCGCCGTCGCCGAAGGCACCGAACTCGGCATCCAAGCCCAAGCCGTCATGGAATCCGGTTCCCTAGTAGGCGACGACATCATGGTCGGCATCGTCGCAGATCGTCTCGCCGCCGCTGACATCGCCACCAACGGCGTGCTACTTGACGGCTTCCCGCGCACTTCAGAACAAGCCGACGGCCTTGAAACAATCCTTAAAAACAACAACCTTGCCATGACCGTTGCCCTCAATGTTGACGTGCCTGTAGACGTCGTCACGCAGCGAATGCTTGAACGCGGCCGCTCCGACGACACCGCCGAGGCAATCCAAAAACGCCTAGAGCTATATGACTCCCAAACTGCGCCGTTGCTGGACTGGTTTGGCGCACGTGGTCTGCTTGAAACCGTCGACGGTGTCGGCAGCGTCAACGAAGTTTTCGCCCGTGTGTCGTCAGCAATAGACGCCCACCGCTAAATCCGTTTGCTTCTTACTGATTTCTAGTCTCGTAACGCAAGAAAATCTGTCGACTTATCCCGTTGGTGAAGCTCTAATCTCCCGTTAGCCTTGAGCGACTTGTGTGCCTTGTCGCGCTCAAGTAACCGTTTAGTAAATCGAGGAGTTACCCCTGCCGAAGTCGAAAGAGGATGCAATCGTTATGGAAGGGACAGTTCGCGAATCCCTGCCCAATGCGATGTTCTCGGTTGAGCTAAAGAACGGGCACAAGGTTTTGGCACACATTTCAGGAAAGATGCGGATGCATTACATCAGAATCTTGCCTGGAGATCGTGTCCAAGTAGAGATGACCCCATATGACCTCAGTAGAGGTCGCATTACCTACCGATACAAGTAACCCCGTAAGCAACCAAAGTAAGTCCCCTCCCAGGAGCAATAGTGAAAGTTCGTCCCAGCGTTAAACCATTTTGCGACAAGTGTCGCGTCATTCGCCGTCGTGGCCGTGTCATGGTGATATGCGAAAACCCTCGACACAAGCAGAGGCAAGGCTGACATGGCACGCATTTCCGGCGTAGACATTCCTCGTGCCAAACGAGTCGAAATCGCCCTCACCTACATCTACGGGATTGGCCGTTCTACCGCACGTCAAATCTGTGAAGCCGCTGAGGTAAATCCCGACGAGCGAGTCCATTCGCTCACCGACGCCGACGTCGCCAACATTCGCGCATATATAGAAGCCAACGTCCGGGTTGAAGGCGACTTGCGCCGTGAAATTTCACAAGACATCAAGCGCAAAATGGAGATCGGCTGTTATCAAGGAATCCGTCATCGTCGCGGCCTTCCGGTGCGAGGTCAGCGCACCCATACAAATGCTCGCACCACCAAAGGTCCACGCAAAACCGTTGCGGGCAAGAAGAAAGTCACCAAGTAGTTATGGCAACTCCCGCGGCACGCAAACCTCGTCGTAAAGAAAAAAAGAACATCGGCCATGGCGTGGCTCACATCAAGAGTTCTTTCAACAACACGATCATCACAATTACCGACACTTCCGGCAACGTGATTTCCTGGTCTTCAGCCGGCAACGTTGGCTTCAAAGGCTCACGCAAATCCACACCTTTTGCCGCACAAATGGCAGCCGAAACCGCTGCTCGCAAAGCCATGGAGCATGGCGTACGCCGCTTAGATGTTCAGGTCAAAGGCCCCGGCTCTGGTCGTGAAACCGCAATCCGTTCACTTCAAGCCGCTGGCATTGAAGTAACCGGAATTAAAGACGTCACCCCGATGGCTCACAACGGCTGTCGCCCGTCAAAGCGTCGGAGGGTCTGATGTCTCGCTACACCGGCCCACGCTCACGAGTTTCGCGCCGTTTAGGTGTCAATGTTTTCGGCACTCAAGGCGAAACTCGTGCCCTAGAACGTCGTCCATATCCGCCAGGTGAGCATGGTCGTGAACGTCAACGTCGTCGCAGCCAGTCTGAGTTCTTGGTGCAACTTCAGGAAAAACAAAAGGCTCGTTACACCTATGGTTTGACCGAGCGACAGTTCCGAAATGTCTTCAAGGAAGCCACTCGCCGCTCCGGTGTCACCGGTGAAAACATGTTGCGTTACCTGGAGCTGCGGCTTGACAATTTTGCTTACCGAGTTGGCTGGGGTGCGACTCGTCCCCAGGCCCGTCAACTTGTCAATCATGGTCACCTAAATGTCAACGGCAAACGGGTGAACATTCCTTCGTATCGGCTCCGCAAAGGTGACGTTGTGGAGCTGCGTGCTAAGTCACGCAACTCGCCAACCATTCAATGGAATATGGATGTGTTGAACCGTGAGCCGCCGGAATGGGTCGACCGTGGTGATGACCCATTCAGCGTCACCGTCAGCGAACTACCCGAGCGCAGTCAAATTGATGTGCCGGTTCGCGAACAGCTCATCGTTGAGCTGTATTCCAAGTAGTAAATCCGCCCTTTCGAGCACTGGAGCGCTAAAGCAATGCTTCTTATACAACGTCCCACAGTTGAATCTCTTCCCGTCAAAGGTGACGGCAGAAATCAGACCTTCGCCATCGGTCCACTCGACCCTGGTTTTGGTCACACAATCGGTAATTCGCTGCGCCGTACGCTGCTGTCTTCGATCCCCGGAGCGGCAGTAACTCAGGTTCGTTTCGACGACGCCATTCACGAGTTCGGCACCATCAAAGGCGTAGCAACCGACATCACCGACATCATCTTGAACCTCAAAGATTTGGTGCTGTCTGTGATGGTTGATGAGCCCGTCACCATGCGTCTCGATGTGCGTGGTCCCGCCGATGTAACTGGGGCTGACATTTTGCAAAACCCCGACGTGATGATCTTCAATCCCGAGCTTGAAATTGCCACTATCGA
>JAAXHB010000103.1 GCA_012271125.1 Actinomycetota bacterium
GCATCTCATGACAATCCAAACCGAACCCCAAACAACCCAATCTGCCCCCCGCGAGACCACGCCTTCGAACGACATTGACTCCCTGCTAACCAACCCTGAAACCAAAGCCCTCGCCCAAACCCTGGCCAATCTTTTCAAGGTCTCAATTGGAGAGGCAGCCCGATTCGCTGTTGAGGAACAACTTGGTTTCCAGCGAAGACTTAGCTTCCCACAGGGAAGGGAATCAAATAGGCATTACTGGGAACGTATTAACGCAATAGATAGCAGCACCGTGCCAGTTTCAGAGATGGCAGCTGAGCTCGCAGAACTTAGAGGTATGACGGTTGATGAAGCTATGCAGTTTGCTTTGGCAGATGAGTTGGAGTTCGAACGCCGTCGTCGTGACACTACAACTATCACGGCTATACAAGATCGCTTTGCCAAATTGCCCGAATACGACGACCGAGAACCCGACGACATCCTCTATGACGAGAACGGCTTCTTCAAGTGACCTCGCGTCGCCTGTTAGCGGTTGATAGTTCAGTGGTAGTAGCTGTCATACGCAAGGAGCAAGATCACGAGTTCTTAAGGGAAGAAATGAAGAGCTCAGATTGCGTGATGTCGGCTATGAATCGCGTAGAAGTTGAGACAGTGATCTTTGCTAAGCGAAAGGAAGCTGGTTGCCAGGAACTACACCAACTGCTAGTTGAGGTGAAAATGACGATTCATCCCATCAACGAACAAATGGTGCAGACAGCTATTGAGTCATGGAAGCACTACGGCACAAGCGGAAAACACGAAGCACAATTGAACATGGGTGACAGCTTTGCTTACGCCTTGTCTAAAGAGCTGCGCGCACCCCTTATGTGTATCGGCAACGACTTCATCCACACTGACCTTGACCTTGCCCTACCCCGCCACATCATCGAACGCCACCCTTCCACCTAACACTGGAGATAACTCGCGCCTCGTACGTGGGCGTGGTTGACTATGGGCGTATGGATGAGATTTTCGCGGCTCTGGGGTTTGTTGCCGTTGGTGGGGGAGTGGTTGCCGTATTTGCCGCTCGACATGGACGACTCGCACCACGCGTAGCACTATCCGCAGCCGGACTAGTTGCATTAGCTAGCACAGCCGGCAGCCTTTACTACTCTGAAATCCAGAACTTCGTACCTTGCGAGCTTTGCTGGTACCAACGCATCGCCATGTACCCGCTTGTGGTGATCATCGCCGTCGGTTTGCTCCGCAAAGACTCTAAAGCAGCCTGGTATGCCCTGCCCCTAGCCATCGCAGGACTCGCCGTCTCAGTCCACCATTACAGAATCCAAATGTTCGGCGGCACCGACACTTGCGATATCTCCGCGTCCTGCGCTTTCCAATGGGTCGACGCCTTCGGTTTCGTTTCCATCCCCTTCATGGCAACCACCGCCTTCGCCTCCATAACTGCTCTTTCCGCCGCTTCCCTCTGTAATCCTGTGACTAGGTAGATGCTGGCAGAATAAGGGAGTATGAGTAGAGGGGTTAGACGGCCGCTTATAGGAGCGCTCCTTGTGGCTGCCGTCGTTGCAGCAGGGTGTGGGGGATCCGATTCCGGTGACAACGACGACAGCGCCAGCTCAGTAGGCATTGTCGAAATCGCCGACGTTCAGATCTCCGGGTCGGATTTACCAGACTTCAGTCGAGGTTCAGTTGATCTAGCGATTGGTGCCCCCGCCCCAGGTGTCTTTGGTATTGACTTCTATGGCCACGGCATTCAAATAAATCCAGGCGACGGTGTCGGCAAGATAATCGGCTTCTTCGCGCACTGGTGCCCACACTGCCAACAAGAACTACCAGCAGTCACAGGCTGGCTCAAATCCGGCGAACTAGACACCAACGGAGTTCAAATCGTCGCTGTTTCAACAGCAGTTGACCGCAACGCCCCCAACTATCCGCCGTCAGATTGGTTCCGCGAAGACGGTTGGCCAGCAGCCGTCATCATTGACTCCAACGGTCGCAACATCGCCAAGGCATACGGCCTTGCTGCGTTCCCGTATGTGGTCGTCGTCGCCCCTGACGGCACCGTCGCCGCCCGTCGTGCCGGAACTCAAACCTTGGAGCAATGGCGACAAATGGTCGCCCTAGCTAGCTAACCCCATCAGTATTCCTGCTGATGACGAGCAGGCGCTAGTCGAGCTGAGGCAGTCCAAACGACGAAACAGCCGAGTACATATTCATCTGCGGCGGCCCTTCGAGCAACTCCATGAATGCCGGCATAATCTCTTGCAACGCCGGTGCCTCGCCCTGTGCTTGTATCGCCTCAGGCGAGGAAAATATCGCAAAAAACGCGTACTTGTTGCCTTCGCCGCGGTGATAGGAGTAAGCCTCCACACCGTCTAGCTCAGACACAACCGCCACTTGCTTTGACAAGACCTCATCCATCTCGTCGTTTTTGCCATCAGCGCACGTGAAAGTGGCAACCATCACTACTTTTGACATTTACAACTCCTTCTGACTAAACCCTTCTGGCTAACTCCTATGTGAGAAATCCTGAGAGCTCCTCGGTATAACCCTTCGGCCATACATTGACGCTAACCAGCTGCCCCAGCCCCCGACAAGCGTTCAATGGTTGCATCTCGCCCATAGAACTCCAAAAACGACCCCGCCCGCGGCCCGCTATCGGCATCAAAAAAAGCTAGGTAAAACGCCTTAAACGCGTCAGCTTGCTCAAGTCCAACGCTTCGAATCGCGTCAAACAACGCTGCTTGTATGTCCTGCGCTACCCAATCCTCAACCTCAGCCAGCCCCTGAGCCGCAGCGTTAAAGAACTCACGTGCACCCTGGTCAAGCTCACCAACTGAGTCCGGCAAAGATTCGCTGACCTGCAATTCCGCAGCCTCCCCGAGAAACGACTGCGACCATGCCAGCGCCGTCGCATGCTTGGCACGCAACCAGCTTCTCTCAACCTCAGAAAGATTCTCCCGCCCAAGTGACGCCAAATGAGCGTCCAAATCAATATGTGGTTGCGAGGCAATACTCACAACCGAATCAAACGGCGGACTAAACGCCGGCGCGCCCTCACCAGCATCAACCGACTGGGAAACAGCAAACAGCTGCGTCTGATTCTCCGTCGCCTCGCCGCCAGCAATGGCTTGCCACAGCCGTTCATATTCCACAAATGCCCGATTCAACCCCGTCAACCCCAGCGAAAACTCAAACGCCTTACGAGGCTGCACCCGCAAAATCGTGTAACGCAACAGCTCTGCCGGCAACATCTGCGTCAACTCGGTAGCACTCATCCCAATCCCAAGTGATGAGCTCATCTTCGACCCATCCAAAGTGAAGAACTCATAGACAAACGACTGCGGCGGATCAATCCCAAGCACTTCGCGTGCCAAAGCCGACGACACCTTGAACGACCCACCCGCACCCATATGGTCTTTGCCCGCACCTTCCAAATTGACCGGCAACACATGCCACTTGGCAGCCCATTCCAGCTTCCAAGGCAGTTTCGCCTTACCCCCAAACGGACTCACCCGCCCCGAACCACCACAACCAGTCGCCCAGCTCACCAAATCCGGCTCACACCGGTAACCAACAGTCTCACCGTCGTAGTCGCTGGCATAAGTCGTGCCAATCCGCCCACAAGCCTCACATATCGGCTGCAAAGGCAGCCAATCATCTGAACGCACTGCACCGGTTTCTCGCAAATAAATCTCACGCACCTTGTCGCCATTGCGCAAAAAAGTATCGATCACTTCATCAAGCCGCCCCGCCGCGTACACCTCGCTCATGTAGTAGAACTCAGCCTCAACACCCAGTGGCTCAAAGTTGGCAACAAACTCACCAAAATAAGCCCGCGCCATGTTTGAACCTTGGAGACCCGGAGGCGCTGGGACAGCATGCAACGGCTTGCCCAGATGCTCGTCAAAAAAATCACCGCTGCCATGGGGCTTCTCATCGAGCGGATCCATGTCATCACACCCATAGGTGAAACGAGCCTCCCGCCCGCCAGAACGCGCAATCTTGGCGATGGCATCGTGAATTAAAACCCCACGCAACGACCCCACATGAGCAACTCCGCTAGGCGTTTTGGAGTCATTGATAAGCAACGGCTCAGCCGTCGCCCGTTCCAAGATGTCGTCAGCCCAGGTCATCAGTTACCGCCACGCAACGCCTTCGACAACTTGTACGACCATCGTGCCTCATGATCAGTTCTGTCCTCTCGATTGTCTGCGGCTTGAAGTATCGCCCGACTCATACGCACTCCAAGCCATCGCAACGGCTCCGGCTCCCAACTTCGACTACTTGCCCCTACCCACGGCAATGTCACTCGATCAGTCTTACGTCCCAAAATCAAATCAGCCATCGTCTGCCCCGCCAGATTTGACGGCGCCACCCCCTCACCCACATAACCACCTAGTGACCCCAAACCAGACGCCCGATCAAAGCTCAACCCTGGCGTCCAATTCCGTGGAATGCCCAATACACCACCCCAGCGATGCGTAATCGCTACTCCCTCAAGCTGCGGCAACATATCCACAAGGATGTCGCGAATCTCGCGATGCGTCTGCTCATGAAACTCCTGTTTCCTGGAAATCTTGGAGCCAAAAAGATACGGCACTCCACGCCCACCAAAAGCAATGCGATTATCGGCACTGCGTTGCCCGTAGGTGACCATGTTGCGGTCATCAGCAAAGGTCGGACGGTTCGCTAACCCAATTGACTCCACAGTTGCATCGTCTAAAGGCTCTGTCGCCACCATGTATGAATACACCGGCAACAGCCGACGCTTGAGCCCGCGCAAATCTCGGGTGTAAGCCTCGGTCGCACGCACTACAACATCCGCTTTGACGACCCCAGCAGGCGTGTAAGCAACTCCTGAGCTGATCTCAGTAACCGGTGTCTGCTCAAAAACGCTGACACCCGCGGCTTCAACCACCGAAGCCAAACCTCGTGCCAGCTTCGCTGGATCCACCGCCGCGGTTGCCGCAAAAAAAATCCCCGACTGAACCTTGGACGCATTCAGCAACCCGCTTGCTTCATCAGCCCCCAACAAGCAAATCTCATCCTCGCTAAGCCCCCATTTGTGAATCTCAGCTATCTCTTCACGCTGACGACGTGCCTGGGGACTGTTACGAGCCACCCGAATCGTGCCGCCCTTGGCATAGTCACAATCAATCCCTTCAAGCTCAGCCACCCGACCGATTTCGTCAACAGTGGCAAACACCGCTCGAGCTAGCCGCAGTGCCTCCGAGTGAGCTTTTTCTTCATCCACTCCATGTTTCCGCGCCAGCTTCTCATATCGCTCAAATCCACAGGCAAGCTCACCTACCGCCCAGCCGCCGTTGCGTCCCGACGCCCCAAAGCCACAGTAATTCGCCTCTAAAACCGCAATCCGCAGTGTCGGGTCTTGGCGAATCAGGTAATACGCAGTCCACAACCCACTAAACCCACCCCCGACTATGGCAATATCAAAATCCCGATCCCCCACAAGCGACGGTCGTTGCTGAGATAGCGGGTCTTCTGACAGCCGATCTATCCACAATGGCACAGCCAACGCTCCTGACATGAGATCGTCACTAAGCCCCTTATCCAAGACAACCCCCAACACACCGACCCTGCCAACGTGTCAATAACCACTCTGGAACCACTCTGGGCGGACTTTTCACCCCTCTAAGGTAGACCGCGATCTTGCCAGCATTGCGTTAGGTCGGTAATCTGCCAATGATGCATGTGGCATTAGGGAGCTATCGGAATGAAACGCCCAGCGATACGCACTCTTGACCTAGCTGGCACGCCTGCCGAAATCGGCACAGCACACGGCATCGCCTATGCGCAAGAAATCTGTGCCTACACCGAAGACCGCATCAAGATCGCCACTGCCGGCGTATGGAGCGGTGGATCAATGACCCGAACCGACATTTTCGACTTAGCCGAGTCAATGATTCCCGCACACGCCGACTTCGACGCTGACCTACATGAAGAAATGGCAGCAATGGCTAAAGCAGCCGACATCAGCATG
The DNA here is from genome assembly GCA_012271125.1 of Actinomycetota bacterium. Lineage (GTDB taxonomy): Bacteria > Actinomycetota > Acidimicrobiia > Acidimicrobiales > Aldehydirespiratoraceae > JAAXHB01. The sequence continues at coordinate 5,984 of JAAXHB010000103.1, forward strand.
GCAGAAGCGATCATCGTCGGCGGTTTTACCGATTTCGTGGACGTTATCCGTGCCGTCACCCACGACGACAATGATGACGACAATGACGATGATGACGACAACAACATCGACAACGTCAGCACCGACGACATCTACAGCGAAGACGACTGTACCGCAGCAATCATCCCCGACGCCTTAACCGAAGACGGAGGCATGCTCGCCCAAACCTGGGACATGCACGACAGCGCAACAGGCCATGTCATCATGCTCCGCCTCACCCCCAATAACGCCCCGTCAGCTCGGGTCTTCAGCACCACCGGCTGCCTCGGACAAATCGGCATGAACGATGAAGGCGTCTGCGTGGGCATCAACAACCTCACCACCAACGACGCCCGGCTAGGCGTGACATGGCCATCGGTCGTGCGTGCCATGCTCAAAACCTCCACCGCTAAAGAAGCCCTAGACATCTTGCTCGGCGCCAACCTCGCCGGAGCGCATAATTATCTGATCTTCGACCGCCACGGCGATGGCTACAACGTTGAAGCCATGCCAACAACTCGGCCGGTGACGCCGCTGAAGAAACAACCGCTAATCCACACAAACCACACGCTCGATGCGTCTTCCAGCCAAGTCGAAGCAAGCCGCCCTGCTGAGCTAGACGAAAGCTCCCGCTCACGCCTTGCCCGAGCCTCTGAAATCCTCACTGCCAAAAACCAATTTGACACCCAAGCCATGATCAACATGCTCCGCGATGATCAAATCTGTCAAAAAACCCCCAACCCAGCCCATATCGAATCAAGCGGCGCTGTCATCATGCGCCCACGCACTCATGAAATGTGGGCATGCTGGGGACTCCCAACCCACAACGATTTCCACCTGATCGAATCCCTGGCCTCAGCCTCGCAAGCAGCATGACCGACAAACCTCTCACTGAAATCACCGGCGACATCGATTTAGCTTCCAGCGACGTAGTCCCAACCGAAATCGTCATGGTCGGGGAGCGCTCCGGCTTGTCTTATGCCAACATTCGCACCGAATGGGCACCAGAGCTAGCCGAACTAGAGCTGGCGTCATACGCCACCGCCAACCCGTCTGACCTCTACGACGAACCAAGCCTGCGCCTCCTCGCTCAAGACTTCAGCGAAGGCTGCTTCGCCGCATTCGACGACAGTCGTCTCGTTGCAATGGGCCTCGGTGTGCGAGTCCATTTCGACTTCAACCAGCCCCAACACAGCGTCTCTGACATCGTCCCCGAAGACCACAGCTCCAGCGGCGACGACCCCACCGGCGACTGGTATTACGGCACCGGTATCTCCACCCGCCCCGAATACCGCCGCCGAGGCATCGGCAGCGAAATGTATGACCTGCGCAAGGGCGTATGCCGACAACTCAACTTACGCGGCATGGTCGCCGGCGGCGTCATCCCCGGCTACGCCGACCACAAACACCTGATGAGCGCCGACAACTACATCGCCGAAGTGCGAGAAGGCCGCCTCTATGACCCCACCCTGAGCTTCCAAATCAACAACGGCTTCGAAGCCGTCTGCGCGCTCGCGAACTACATCGAAGACCCAGCCGTAGACAGCTGGGCAGCCCTAATCGTCTGGCACAACCTCCATTACACCTCACCCGACGACACCCAGCCTGACGGAACCTCGCCCAACAACACCCAGCCCTAAACCCGCCGACAATATGAACCAGCCCGCAGTCGCCATCGCCAACATCACCAAGCGTTTCGGTAACGCGAAATCCGGCGCAGTAACCGCGGTCGACGACATCACCCTCGACATCGGCGACGGCGAATTCTTCGCCATGCTCGGCCCTTCGGGCTGCGGCAAAACAACGACGCTTCGCATGATCGCCGGCCTCGACTTCCCCACAACCGGCAGCCTCAAAATATTCGGCGACGAGGTCGGCACCCTCCCACCCAACAAACGCCCCGTCAACACTGTCTTTCAGTCCTATGCGCTGTTCCCGCACATGTCAGTCGTCGCCAACGTTGCCTTCGGACTCAAAATGCAACGCATCTCCAAAGCCGAAGTAGCCCAGCGAGTCAAAACAGCCATCGAGCTAGTCCAACTCGCAGGCATGGAACAACGCCGCCCGAACCAACTCTCGGGTGGACAACAACAACGTGTCGCACTTGCCCGAGCCCTCGTCAATCAACCCAAAGTCCTGCTCCTCGATGAACCCCTTGGAGCGCTCGACCTGAAACTCCGCCAAGAAATGCAACTCGAGCTCAAAGCTCTCCAAAGAGAAGTCGGCATCACCTTCGTGTTCGTCACCCACGACCAAGAAGAAGCCCTCACCATGAGCGACCGCATCGCGGTAATGCACGAAGGCAAACTTCTACAAGTCGGCAACCCTGAAGACATCTACGAACGCCCCGTCAACCGCTTCGTTGCCGACTTCATTGGCAGAACGAACCTGATCGACGCCAACGTGGTCGGGCTAAACGAGGTCTGCATAGCCAACGGCGAACGAATTCCCGCCACAACTTCGCTTCCTATCGGAACCCGCGTAGCGCTCAGCTTGCGCCCCGAGCGCGCCCAAATACACCTAACAGGCCAAGCCCCTCAAGGCCTCATCAGCGTGGAAGGCAACCTCAGTTCAATCACCTACCTTGGCAACGCCCTAGTCCACACAGTTGACCTGAGCTGGATGACCCTCGAAGCCCGCTCCGAAAATCGCTCCGAGAGCCGCACAGAAACAGACGCCACCATCGGCGACCAAGTCACTGTCAGCTGGGAACCAGTCGACATCTCAGTCGTCACCGACTAGCCGATGCCACCAGCACCCCCACCTACATCCCCACCTACACCAGCACCAACCAGCACCCAACTAGCCACCCCAGAGTTCGAAGCCGCCGCCGCCCGCGCCGAATCCCGCCGCGGCCTGCTAATCGCCGCCCCCGCCTACGCCTACCTGCTGCTGTTCTTCGGCATCCCGCTAATAATCGTCTTCGCCTACTCCTTCGCCACCCGTAACCGTTTCGGCGAAGCCGTCTTCACCCAAGTCGGCTTCGACGCCTACATTCGCCTCGGCGAACCAATCGTGCGCAACATCTTGTTCCGCTCACTCTGGCTCGCCATCATCACCACCATCATCTGCCTTATCATCGCCTACCCATTCTCCTACTACCTCGCCACCCGCAGCCCCAAAGTCCGCAACCTCTTACTCATCGGCGTCATGATCCCGTTCTGGTCCAACTTCTTAGTCCGCAACTACGCCTGGCGAGTCATCCTCGGCAACGACGGCATCATCACCCAATTCACCCAAGCCATCGGCCTCGGCGAAACCGAAATCCTCTTCACCCCCTCGGCGGTCGTGCTCGGCCTCGTCTACGGCTTCCTGCCGTTCATGATCCTGCCCCTCTACGCATCCATCGAACGCATCGACCTATCCCTAGTCGAAGCCGGCCGAGACCTCTACGCATCCCCCGCACAAACCTTCACCAAAATCCTCCTGCCCCTATCCATGCCCGGCGTCATCGCCGGCTCAATCCTCGTCTTCGTCCCCAGCCTCGGCGCATACGTCACCCCCGAAATCCTCGGCGGCGCCAAAACCACCCTGCTCGGCAGTTACATCGTCACACAATTCCTCACTGCCCGCAACTGGCCCGTCGGAGCGTCGCTGTCGTTCGTGCTGATGGCGGTCATGTTGGTGGCAACGCTCATCTACTTCCGAACCGGCGGCCGCAACTTGTGATGACGACGACAATGATGACGACAATGATGACAACAACATCAATCCGACCTCGATGACGACGACGACTGCAGCACCTCGCGGGCTCGGCAAAGCCGCACTGTCGCTAAACGCCTGGCTCGTATACGCCTTCTTCTACGCACCCATAGCGCTGCTGTTCGTCTTCTCATTCAGCGACGACCGCAACGTCGGCCGCTGGGGCGGCTTCACCCTCAGCTGGTACGAAGAGTTCATCGACAGCACCCAAGTCCAAGACGCCATCTGGGTCTCCATACGAGTCGCACTGCTATCCACCGCAATCGCAGTCACCCTTGGCACCCTCGCCGCCCTATCACTCGAACGCTTCACCTTCCGCGGCAAACGAGTCTTCGACGCACTGCTCTACCTGCCCATCATCATCCCCGACGTCACCATGGCCGTCATGATGCTGCTCTTCTTCTCGGAGTTCTTCGACCTGCTCAACTCCATCTTCGGGCTTGACCTGCGAAAAGGCTTCTCAAGCATCACCATCAGCCACGTCGCTTTCAACATCAGCTTCGTATCAGTGGTCGTGCGCGCCCGCCTCGCCGGAATGGATCAACGCCTCGAAGAAGCCGCCGTCGACCTCTACGCCACACGCTGGCGTGCCTTCCGCTACGTCACCTTGCCCCAAATCGCCCCAGGCATCGCCGGCGGAGCGCTGCTCGCTCTCACCCTGTCACTCGACGACGTCGTCGTCACCCAATTCTCAGCCGGCCCCGGCGCAACCACGCTCACCGTCTACGTCTTCGGACTTATCCGCCGAGGCGTCACCCCGCTGATAAACGCCGTGTCGGTGATCATGCTCGCCGCGTCAATAGTGCTCGTGTTGCTGTCACTGCTAGTAGACCGCGTCCGCTCCACTAGCAACGCCAGCACCTAAATCCTCTAATCTTGAGGCACCCTCAAAGACCCCAAAAGGAGAGCCCAATGCCAACGACAACAACGACATCAACGAAGACATCATCACTGTCACCGACAACATCAACAACGACAACACGCCGCCCGACCGCCAAAACGTTACAGCTACTCGCCGCCATCTTCACCATCGCTCTAGTTGCCGCTGCTTGCGGAGGCGACGACGACATCACCAACACCCTTCCGCAAGCCGACTGCGAGATCAACCAAATCGACGGCGACCTCGCCATCTACAACTGGGCCGAATACATCGACGAAACCCTGCTCGAGGACTTCAGCAACGAATACAACACCAGCGTCACTCTCGACGTCTACGACTCCAACGAAGCCATGCAGCCGATCATCGCCGCGGGCAACTCCGGCTATTCCCTGATTGTTCCTTCTGACTACATGGTCAAGATTCTTATCGCAGGGTCTGACATTCAACCGCTCAACAAGTCCGCCATCCCGAACCTGTCCCACGTTTCCAGCGATTTCCAAGACCTGGTATATGACCCAGACGGCGACTTCTCAGTGCCGTACCAGTGGGGCACCACCGGCCTCGCCGTCGACACCGCCGCGGTCGGCACGGATTTCCCCCGCAGCTGGGGTCTCGTGTTCGACGACTCCATCGCCGGCCAATACAGCGGCCAGATTTCCCTGCTCAACGACCCACGAGAGACAATGGGCGCCGCTCTCAAATACCTCGGCTACTCGCTAAACACAACCAGCGAAGCTGAACTCAACGAAGCCACCCAACTCGTCGCCGACGCCCGCAGCAACCTCGCCGCCTTCAACACCGACTCCGCCGATGAGCTGCTAACCACCGGCGAAACCGTCATCGCTCACGGCTACTCCGGCGACATGTTCACCCAGTTCCTCGAGACCGACGACCCAAGCCGCTACGTCTACTTCGTCCCCGAAGAGGGCGGCACCCGTTGGATCGACAACATGGCAATCCCACATGACGCCCCATCGCCATGCACCGCCCACACCTTCATCAACTGGCTGCTCAACGCCGAGCAGGGTGCCACCTTGTCGAACTACAACTACTACGGCTCGCCCAACACCGCGGCACTGCCCGGCCTCGACGATGAGCTCTTCGACTTCATCACCGACCCGCAGGTCGCCCCCGTGGATGTGCTCGAGTCAATCATCGACACTGGTGACTTCGAGGTCAACTTCTCCGACGCGTTTATCGAAGCTAAGGGCTAAAAACACTCAGCCCAGCCTCATACCTCACCTCTATATCCACAGGTGGTGATGGCACCAAATATTTTGCTGCTGCAGGTTGACCAGCTGCAGGCGGCGTGCTTGTCCATATATGGCGGGCGCGCTGCGATAACGCCACGAATTGACGAACTAGCCGGCGAGGGCGTGGTTTTCCAAAACGCCTACTGCAACTTTCCACTGTGCGGCCCCTCTCGAGCGTCGATGATGACGGGACAGCTCCCCTCTGAAGTCGGCGCATATGACAACGCCGCCGATTTTCCCAGCTCAGCACCGACTTTCGCTCATTATCTAAACGACGCCGGCTACCACACAGCGTTGATTGGCAAAATGCATTTCGTCGGCGCAGACCAGCTACACGGCTATCAACAACGCCTCACAACTGACCTGTATCCGGCGTCGTTTTGGTGGACGCCTGACTGGACCGGCACGCTGCTGCCCGACGACGACTACCAAAACGACCTGTCCAGCTTCACCGAGGCAGGCATCCGCAAACGCACCGTCCAGATCGACTACGACAGCGAGGTCGCACATCGTGCCCAGATGAAGTTGTATGACCTCGCTAGGGGAGTGGGCCTCACCGACGACGCCCAGCCCTGGCATCTGACCGTTTCGTTCACGCACCCACACGACCCGTATCAGTGCCTACCCCGCCATTGGAACCTCTACAACGACGACGACCTCGACATGCCCTCGGTATCCCGACCAGCCGATGACGACAACGACCCTCACAGCCTGCGCCTCCTGGAGATGTACCGCCTCGACGGGTATGTTCCCAGCGAACAAGAAGTGCGCACCGCGCGGCGTGCCTATTTCGGTTCGGTCAGCTACGTCGATGAGCTGATCGGCTCAGTGCTCGACACTTTGGCAGATGCTGGCATGGCAGATAACACGATGGTCGTGTTGACTTCTGATCATGGCGAAATGCTGGGCCAACGCGGACTCTGGTTCAAACAAACAATGTTTGAGGACGCTTCACGTGTGCCCCTTGTTATGCGCTGGCCCAACGAACTAAAAACAGGCGATGTCACAGACTGCGTGTCCCTGGTCGATTTACTACCCACTTTCGTTGACATCTCCAACAGCAAAACTACGGAAACCGACGATCTAGACGGCAAATCGCTCCTGCCGCTAGCACGCACCGGCGAAGACCCAACCAGGCAGAACATTGTTTATGTTGAGAATTTCGGTGACGCTTCCAACGCTCCGATTGCCATGGTGCGCCGCGACAATTTCAAGT
>JAAXHB010000104.1 GCA_012271125.1 Actinomycetota bacterium
GCCACACCCTCGTCAACGCCATGAAACAACTCCCCGACGGCCAATGGGAAATCACCACCACCGCCAACGGCGAACAAAACACAATCATCTCCGAACATGTCGTCAACGCCGCCGGCCACTACGCCCCCCAACTCGGCGCAATGGTCGAACTCGACGTGCCCATCGTGTCGGTCATCCATCAATACGTAGTCACCGAAGAAATGAAAGCCATGGTCGACCTCGGCTACGAACCACCGGTCGTGCGCGACCCCCGCTCCTCGTGCTACTACCGCCGCGAAATCGACGGCCTGCTCGTCGGCCCCTACGAAATGTCAGGATCGGTGCCCTACGGCATCGACGGCATCGACTGGGACCTGCACTTCTACCTCACTCCACCCGACCTCGACCCCATCGCCGAATGCCTCGAATACGCCGCCATGCGCATCCCCGCCTTCGCCGATGCCGGCATCCGTCAGGTCGTGTCCGGTCCGATCACCCACACCCCCGACTCCGGCTACCTCATGGGCCCCGCCCCCGGCTTGCGCAACTACTGGCACTGCAACGGTGCCTCCATCGGCATCACCCAAGGCCCCGGCGCCGGCAAATACCTCGCCCAATGGATGGTCCACGGCCAAACCGAAATCAACGTGCGCGGCATGGACCCCCGCCGCTTCGGCGACCACTGCGGCCCCAAAGGTGCCTTCGCTCTCGACAAGGCACTCGACGAATACCACGAGATGTATCAGGTGCGCCTCCCCGGCGAATACCGCCCCGCCGGTCGCCCCCAAAAGGTCACCCCCATCTATGACCGTCTCGACAAACTCGGTGCCCAATGGCAGGAGGTCTACGGCTGGGAACGTCCCCAGTACTTTTCCAACAACGGTGCCGAAGCGCATTCATTTCGCCGCTCGAATGCTTTTGAGGTTGTCGGCGACGAAGTCCGCGCCGTGCGTGAACGAGTCGGAGTTGCCGATCTAACAGCTTTCGCCAAGTTCACCGTCGAAGGTAACGACGCTGCAACGCTGCTGGATCGACTTTCGGCCAACAAGCTCCCCGCTGTCGGTGGCATCCGACTCGTGCACATGCTCACCGACCTCGGCGGCATCGAGTGCGAAATGACCATCGCCCGCACCGCGGAGAATTCCTTCTATCTCAGCTCTGCCGTCATGGGTCAAAGCCACGACCTCGACTGGCTGCAACATCATGTCAACGCCGGCGAAGACGTCACCGTCACCGACGTCACCGACTCCAAAGGCATTCTCGGCGTCACCGGCCCCAAGTCCCGCGAAGTCCTCGCCCCCCTCACCGACACGTCGCTAGAAAACGCCGACTTCCGATGGCTCACCGTGCAACCCGCCACCGTCGCCGGTGTCGACTGTCTCGCCCTACGGGTCAGCTACGCCGGCGAGCTCGGCTGGGAACTCCACTGCGATCTAGCTGAGCTCGACACCCTCTATGACGCCGTTGTCGCCTCCGGCGAACCACACGGCATCGTCCACTTTGGCTCCTACGCGCTCAACGTCATGCGTGTCGAAAAGGGCTACAAGGCATGGGGTTCAGAACTCACCACCGAAATCACTCCTATCGAAGCCCGTCTCGACCGCTTCGTCGACTTGACCCGTGACTTTGTCGGTGCCGACGCCACCCGTGCCCGAGCCGAACAGTCCGAGCCGCTGGCCATGGTGCTCGTCTACTGCGAAGTCAACGCCACCGATTCAGACGTTCGCGGCAACGAACCCGTCTACGGCTCAGACGGCAAAGTCATGGGCATCGCCACCAGCGGCGCCTACGGCCACAGCGTCGGCAAAAGCCTCGCCTTCGCCTACGTCGCCCCCGAATATGAAGCCCCCGGCTCAACCTTTGAAATGGACCTATTAGGCGACCGTGTCAGCGCCACCGTGCTAGCCGAACCCGCCTATGACCCATCCAACGTCGTCCTGCGCGCCTAGCAAGCTCCACCTAAATCTCTAAAAGGAGTCCCTATGACTGAAACTCTCGGATCAAAGCGCACCGGCGGTCGCGCCGGACGCATCGCCGCCCGCCAAGCACCCCTCGAAGAAGAGGCACGTCCGGTCTGGCCAGGCATGCCCGGCGGCAAATTCAAACCCATGTCCGAGGCTGAGATGCAGCTGATTTACGAAACGGCACTTACCTTGCTCGAAACCGTCGGCATGGGCTCAGCGATCCCTGAGTTCACCGAAGTCGTCACCAAAGCCGGCGGCAGCGTCCGCACCGAACCCGTCGCCGGTGATCGCCTGCTGTTCCCACGCCACATCGTCGAAGCCGCTATCGAATCCGCCGCCAAGGAATGGATTTGGCACGGCTTCGACGACGATAAGTCCATCACCGTTGGCGGTGACGGAGTCCATTTCGGCACCTCCGGCGCTGCCGTGTTGATGCTCGAACACGACACCGACACTTTCCGCATCTCCACCCTTCAAGACGTCTACGACTCAGCACGCCTAGTGAACAC
>JAAXHB010000105.1 GCA_012271125.1 Actinomycetota bacterium
GTTGGGCATCCGTCGAGGCATTTTTGACAAGTGCCGCACCCGTCATCCATTGGCTCTGGGTCGGCTTCGCACAAGGGTGCATCAGTGATGATCGAGCCGAGCACTGCCATGCTGCCAACGCCCGGGAGCAGCAGATTGGCACTTTTGCCTTGCCAGCCGAGTCCGGCCCGGTATGCGGCGGCACGGTCGACCAGGCTGTTTTCGTCAAATGATAGAAACGCACCAAAACCTGCTTGTCGTAGGACTTGTGCCATCGCTTCAAGAGCGTCGCGGAGCTTGCCATAGTGGTCGTCACGCACATATGCACCGACCTTGCCGCGTGCCTTGTGGTCTCCATTGTCAGATGTCTGATAGCGCTTTGTCTGGGTTTCTAGTTCAACGGATTGGGCGAAGTCCAGTGCGCCGACCACGATGGATTTGGCGTCTGCCATATGCCATGTAGGGGTGGTGGAACGCTGCGGGTTGCGGTAGGTGAACTGCATCGTGGAATGCAGTCCTTGTGCTTTGCGCTCCTCTAGGACATGTTTGGTTTCAATAAAGGGCTCTGCCGTACATACCCCAACCGATAGGAGGCCAGCGTTTTTTCCGGCTTCAATAACAGTTTCTCGTAGGACGTCAGTGTGAATTAGATCAGTGGGCATTTGAGAAGTCGGTGGCTTCGGTGAGTTTGGCGGCGAGGCTGCCGTTGTCAATGGCATCTTGAGCAGCGGTAACGCCGGCGCTCAAGTCGTCGACAACACCCGCAACTAGCAGTCCTGCTGCGGCGTTCAGTGTGACCATGTCTCGTTTGGCCTTGTCAGCAGTTGACGACGGAGTTGATGACGACTCCCCTGTCGCAATCGTGCGCAGGATCGCTGCGTTGACTTGAGCGTCGCCACCTATTAGGTCAGACATATCGGCACGGTCGAGTCCAACGTCGTTGGCATCCAACATGTATTCGCTTATGTTGCCGTCACACACTTCAATAACGGTGTTGGGTCCTGTGGTTGTTAGTTCGTCAAAGGCTCCGTCACCGTTTACAACTAGCGCATGGGTGGAACCCATGTGCAGCAAGGTTTCAGCAATCGGTCGAGTGTCGCTTGCTTTGGCAACGCCTACGACTTGGCGCATGACCCTGCCAGGGTGTGCTAACGGGCCTATCAGGTTGAACACAGTCGGGATGCCCAGCTGAGTGCGCACCGGCGCGACATGGCGCATCGCTGGGTGAAACGACTTGGCAAAGGCAAAGCCAACGCCGGTTTCGTGAACCATCTGAGACAGGGCATCGGGCGTGATAGCGATGTTGAAACCCAGCACCTCGAGCAGGTCAAAGCTTCCTGATGTTGATGACGCTTTGACGCTGCCATGTTTGCACACGGTTGCGCCGGCTGCGGCTGCGCACAGCGACGCCATCGTGGAGACATTGAGGGCGTGTTCACGGCGAAAGGTTGTGCCACCGGTGCCGACAATGTCGATGGTGTCGTCGGGGACGTCTAGCGGCACGGCTTC
>JAAXHB010000106.1:0-1919 GCA_012271125.1 Actinomycetota bacterium
TACAAATAATCTCTTCTTTAAAAAAATTTCGGTAGTCAAAGTGTTTTAAAAAAAATAACTCTTTTAAATTGCTTGCTTCTAACGGTACTTTAATAGTCAATTTTCACCAATAAATTGGTAACTTTTTATCATCACTTTTTTCGTTAAAAAAAAGACCAATATTAACTTTAAAATTTTTAAAGTAAAGTCCTATTTTTTTTATCATCCCTTTCGTAATTCGTTCGGCAGGCAACTTTTAATCGCTTTACAATCATCATGTTTTTTACACATAACAATCATCTTTCACTCATAATCTTTAATAAAATTTTCTTTCACACATCTTCTAATAACGGTTTTTAAAACTATTCGTTTATCTTTTTTTTCTTCTAGATCGGTTTTAAAGTCACAGATTTTATCTGTTATTTTTTCACATTCGGGCTCTCACAAACTACTTTGCTGGTCTTTTTTTCAGTAATAAAACTCTCTTTTAAACTTGTTCGTATAAAAAAGCGGGGGTCGGTAGTACTTTCTAATTTTTTCTCATCTTTCTTGTAATTTTTCGTATTGGGGGTAGTTTTTCATAATGCTTTTAACCTTTTCATAAGCTTCAACAGTTACGGTAGCTCTTTCTTCAATTTTTTCTAAAGTAAAGTCGGGGTATTTAAAGCGGTTGGTCGCTCGGGCGGTTTTAAGGTCGTATCACAACTGGTAACCACCAGCAATCGTTAATAGTTTTTTTAAGTCTTTTTTATTCAATTCTATTACTTTATTATAAAGTAATAGAATATTCTAATTTAACAGGCAGTTACAGTAAAGTAGGTTTTCAGCTTTATTTTTTTCAATCATCACAATCGGTTCGTGGTTTTTAATTTCTTCAATAAAATTACTTATCATCACAATTCCAATTTTTCTGATCGTTTTAATTAAAAAAACATCACTTATTTTTTCGTGTTCAGACATTTTTTTTAGTAAGTTTTTTTCCACTTCACACACCGCTCTGAAAGCTAATTTTAGGCAATGTGGTTGATTATTATCAGACAATATTGCTTTAACTTTTTTTAACCTCTCTTCGTAAGTGGTGCTTTTTACTTCTGCTTTTTCGTTCATTTAGACACACAAACTAGGTGTTAAATGATATTCTGTTTTAGTATCGTAGTGTCGTCTTAAACTTAACCGCTGGCGGCTCGTGCTAATTACTTTTTTAAAAGGGTTGGTTAAGATTATTTTTTCGTTAATAAAAAACTCATACAAAGCAAACAACCTTAACAATCGGTCTTTAACGGTGCCTTTTGATTTTATTTTGTTTAACCAGTTTTCGTAACTTTTAGCATTTTTTTCAGTAATTTTTAACAATTTTAAATGTCTTTTTTTTAACCAGTTTTCGTAATCTCGTAAAGCAAACTTTAAAAAGTAATATTGTGATGCTGTTAAAGTAGCCTGATATTTTTTAAATAACTCTAATATTTTTTCTTCATTAAAGTTTCCTATGTTTTCGTGAAAGTTTTCAAAGTGATTTTCCAGCTTGTTAACTTGGTTAAAAAGTTGTGGTGGGATAATGTTATTATTTTCGTTGTTTTTTAGAAATTTTTTCATCTTAAAAAACATGTCTTTAATTTGTGCTTTTATTTCTAACATTTGGGGCAATTAATTATTTTTTTTAATTTTTTTTTTTTACATAATTTTTATAACACATTTTCATTTTATAAGTTTTTCTCGCTCGGTGTTATCGTCAGTGCCGTCAGGTTTGTCGTCACCTTTGCGGTTTTATCGTCAGTTTTCGGCACCTATCGTCAGGTGTGTTGCGTTTTACCGTCACCTATCGTCAGTTTTCGGCACCTATCGTCAGGTTTATCGTCACTATTGCGGTTTTATCGTCAGTGCCGTCAGGACAATATCCTGTGTTCCTGATCTCTTTAAAACGCCCGCTCTGGGGGCGTGTG
>JAAXHB010000106.1:2062-4578 GCA_012271125.1 Actinomycetota bacterium
TTTAGCACCAGCACGCTGCCTGATTAGCTGCTAAAACGCCCGCTTTGGGGCGGTGTGTGGCTAGCTATTGTTGCTTTGTGATTAATTCCTAACCTGCTAAGTTTGCTGCCGTTTAAACGCCCCTGGTGGCGTCTGATCTGCTTCATTGCTGCTTTAGCACCAGCACGCTGCCTGATTAACTGCTAAAACGCCCGCTCTGGGGGCGTGTGTGGCTAGCTACTGCTGCTGCGTGGTTAATCTATTAACTTGCTAAGTTTGCTGCCGTTTAAACGCCCCTGGTGGCGTCTGATCTGCTTCATTGCTGCTTTAGCACCAGCACGCTGCCTGATTAACTGCTAAAACGCCCGCTCTGGTGCTAATTCTTAATTTTTAACCTGCTAAAAACGCCCTGTTTAAGCGGCTTTTTTAATTTTTTTGTCGTTCCTTTTTAAATTAATTATATTATAATTGTGCCCGGGAGGGCACTATAGTGCTAAGTAGTTCCTAACTAATAGCTAAGTAACTTAAGATGATTAATAAATACTTTAGCAGATTTAACCACTTAATTAACATTTTCGGCAGTAAAGCATCACTTTGCTTGTTTTAAGTTTTTTTTACTAATTCGTTCAGAAAGGGGAGTTTAGGGGATTTTAAAATTCACTTAATTTTCCTGATCTGCTGCTAAAAAACAGATTTTTTAGGATCCTTTTTTAGGTTAGTTTTTTAAAAAATAAGTGTCTTAAAAGGTTGTTTTTTAAGACAATTTAACTGTGATTTTTAGGTGATGATAGTTGCTGATAGTTAAACTGATAGTGGTGATAGTAAATAGTTTAAGCGTAGCAGTTATTGGGTAAAAAAGGGTTATTTATTCTTATCTGTCATTTACCAATTTGTCGTCATTTTTCGGTACTAATTTTAACTTATTACTTTTTTAAAAGTTGCTGGTAAAATTAAAGCGGTCTTAGCTATCTCTTCTTTCAGGCACTTTTTTTAAATTAGTAGTTGCTAAGACTAAGTTGTGTTTTCTTCATAAATGCTGCTAATTTAAAGGGTGCCCTTCGCTATTTGATTGGTGGTTTTTAGCATTTAAAATTACTATAATAATTAAGACTGCTACTAGTGGTTACTTGGTCTTGGTTTGATTAAAACTAAAACTGGTAGTTCAGATCACTCGTATTCCAGCTTTTTCGGGTTGGTTAGAATTTTAATTTTAGTTTTAAAAATTAAGAGCTTTAAGGTTGTTGCTAAAAGTGAAAGGCAATTGTGATTGTGGTTGTGATAGTGAAAGAGAGGTAGTTCGGGTCTCTTTCGGGTTCTGAAAGTTTATTGGTAAAGTTTGTGTTGGTTTTTTAATTCTCTTGGCGTGTGTCGTGTGATTAGTGATGTTGGTTTTAGTAATAAGTCATTTTATTTAATAAGAATTTTCATGCCTAAGTTTAATTTAAAAAATAAAGGTTTTAAAGTCTTAATAATTACAATTTGCCTAAGTTTAGCATTTGCTGCGTGGGGTTTATTAGTTTATCTTTCGGGTTCGCTAGCAATAGCTAGGCAGCAGCTAGCTAATTTAAAAGATCAGCAATCAGTTCAGAAAGCAGACTAGTTTAAATTTTTTTGTTAAAATTAAACTGGTCTTAGCGTTTAACTTAAAGGCAGGCACTTTATTTGGTCGGCAGTTGCTAAGACTAGGTTCGTAATTAACCTTAATCCAGCTGCTGATTAATTAGTGCCTTTGATTTTTAATCTTAAATTGTTAAAGTTAAAATTAAAAGTTTTTTAAAATGAAAGACTTTCTTTTTTTATAGGTATATAGGGGGGGGTATTTTTTAATTTAAAAGGCAATCACATTTAATATTGCGTGGGCTGCCTTTCAGTTCATTGCGTCCTGCTTTTAACTCTCCTTGGTGGGTTGCTAAGTCCCTTCGTAACTTAAAAATAATCTCGTACCTTAGCATTTTTAAAAGACCAGAAAGTTGGTCTTGGTTTTTAAAAGATAGCAAAGTGGTATCAGACATGCTAGTTAATTTTTTATTTGCTAATTTAACAAAGATTCTGGTGATTGCTAAACTCATTCTCACACAGTGCCGTTCTTCGTGATTAAGTTCTCTTAACCAATCATTAAATTGCTCTGGCGTTTTAAAGCCTAACTTGCTAATTAAAGCAGCATACTGGGCTGCTAAAACTTGCTCTTTTAGTGCTTCTGTTTTTTTTAGTAATTCGGCAGCTGCTTTTTTAAGTTCAGGATCTGGTATTTTTTTCGGCATTTTTTAAGTCATAAAATTAAAATATTCTTTCAAATAAATTGCGGTGGTGCTAATGCTGCTGTGTCCTAATGCTTTCTGGACTTTTAAAATGTTGTTAGTTTTTAAAAATAATTGCCTAGCAAAGTAGTGTCGTAAGTCGTGTGGGCTTCACTTTGTTGCCGTTTTTTTACTAGCTAAAGTAAATTTTTCTCTTAAGTATTTATTGGTAATTTTTTTATCTCAGTACCAATAGCTTTTAAAGTAATCAGTTGTTTTCGTAATTTTTAAGGTTTTTTT